>CAZEOY010000564.1:0-2936 GCA_964513835.1 uncultured Syntrophobacteraceae bacterium | reverse complement strand
AAAACTTGAAACTCGAAACTCTTCAGAGGAGGTGATGGATTACCCATTGGATCGATCTGTGGCGGGTGCGTGGTTCGCGGCTCCCGGCAGACCACAGTGCTCGAGAGCCCGCGCCAGGTCTGGATTCGCACCCATTTCCGGTTTACCACCCTACGACGACTCCATCGGAAGCGAGGTTATCATGCCCATCAGAATGAAAATCATGTTCCCCGGAAATTACTCGGTTGTGACCCGGTACACGGGCCAGGAAAAACGGGAAAGATGCCAGAAGCTCACCATCAGGGAACTGACGGCCGACGAAATACAGCGCCCGGAACAGGGGGGCGGCGGAGACGATGCGCCCACCCACCAGATCACCTTTTACGATTTCGGCTGCAAGAGACTGCTGAACGCCAGGATCAAGGAAGACCTTGAAGACAAGGCCGTATTTGAAACCCAGGGGAAGGAGTACGAATTCTCCCCCCTTCGGCCCGCTCGCAGGGAGGAGTCCACCCGGGCTTCAGCCTGAAGCATTTGGGGAGGCCGAGCCATCCATCCACCACGACTCATGCTTCAGCAAGGACACGACCATGCCCTACATCAAACCGGAAAGGCGCAAAGCATTCGACTCTTCTCTGGAAGCCTGCGCCCGGGAAATCGAAACCGAAGGCGAGCTCAACTACTGCATCTTCAAGCTGTCAACCTTGCTCATCCAGCGCATCGGAGAGAGCTACGACAAGCTGAGCATGTGCTCGAGCGCCATGGAGCACGCCAAGCTCGAATGGTATCGGACCCGGCTGGCGCCCTATGAAGACACCAAGATTCGAGAACATGGAGGGATTTGAATCTCAGGGGATCACTGCGAGTCGATTGGGAAATGGCTGAAGAGGAAGCAGGGAAGGGGGGCCTTCATCTCGGCCCCCCCAGAAGCATTCCGAAGGGAACTCACGAGTGGGGTGCGACTTACCTCCAATAGCCGGGAACCCAGACGCCAAAACCGCTGTAATAGCCAGGAACCCAGACCGGCCCGTAGGGGTACGGAGCAGGGCCATAGACCACTGGCGCCGGCCCATAGTAGCCGGGGTAGGCAGGTCCGGCCGACGCGGCTGAAAGGATGGCTGCAGTGCCTACCACAGCTCCCGCCACGGCCAGCGGGACAAGCGCCCTGTTGTAGTGATGGTGATGGCGGTGATAACGCCCCGCATCGGCATTGACGGGAGCAAAAGCCACCACAAAGGCCAGAGCGATACCGAATACGGCTATCCTTTTGATCGTTTTCATGTCTCTCCACACTCCCTTGGTTCAGGTTTTGAGAAGGCTCTTCCGTCCGACACCTCTTTCACTGAGACGAACCGCCCCTCAAATCCGTCCACACAATCCTCTCTCCACACATCCAGTTGCCGGGAAGAGAGCCCGCAATTCTCTCCATGGAGAATGAGGGTTTTGCCCCTGAGTCAGGCATCGCGCTTCCGTGCTCTCATCTCCATTCAGAGCCCAATGAGGGGCAAAAGGCATGCCAGTCTTGAAATGGGCATGGTACAAGGGATTCCGAAACAGTGCCCCAATCGGGCTCCCGGTTTTTGGGTATTTTGATGAAATATCGACAAAGTCTTCCACCCTTTCTTCCCTTACCTGATCCTGCAACGAGGTCTCGAAGCCCCCTCTCCCCCATTGATTGGAGAGGAAAAAAACCATAAACCGTCGCACAAACTGGATATATCGTTGCAGTCCCTCATGCCCCTTCGGGGCACCCGAAACGATGAAAAGGTCGTCAGCCGGCCTGGTTCTCAACTTGAAACTTGAAATCTTAAACGTGAAACCTTTCGCAGCCGTGCTGAGCACAGCTCTGGGCGGCGGGACCGGGATCAGGATGTTTCTGCGGGTCGGCAGCTTCACGTGGCCACGAACTGGAGTGCATTGGGAAGGATGTCCAATTCAACGGGCGTTTGGCCTACCAGCTCACCTTCCGCCTCCACGTACGCGGGCGGGGCAGCTTCAAACCGGAGATGCCTCGCGAAGCGGTTTCGAACGATGGGATGCTCCGGATGACGGCCCTGATAGACTCTCGGAAGCAGACCCAGCAGCTCAAGACGCCTCCCCCCGTCTGACCAGAGGACCTGAAATCGGTCGCCCGCAGGCGAAGCGCCGGGGGCAATCATCATGCCGCCCCCGAAATAACGCCCGAGGCAGGCAGCCAGCATGATGCTCTCCGCTCTGAGCGGCTCGCCATCGATCTCTCCATGCAGCTGGTAGGTCTTCAGATCGACCAGCTCCCTCAGGAGGCCGAGTAGATAGGCGGTTTTTCCCCTCTTGGGCCGCCCGCTTCGCTTCATGCGAAGGGTCACTCTGCCGTCATAGCCCGCTCCCAGAATGTTCAGAAAGACCCTCCGCAACGGGCTTCCGTCCAAGCCCCTCAGGGAGGCCGCTCCCACTGCCACGCCCACGGCAGGATTCCTCAGGGCACCCAGGAGCTGCTGAGCACGGTCCCGAGCCGGCCTGAAACTGCGCAGGTAATCACACGCGGTCCCCAATGGAACCATGGCCAGAATGGGAAGCCTGCCATCGGCCTCCCACCAGAGGCCGTTCAAGACCTCGAAAAGCGTTCCATCCCCGCCGGCCGCAATCACCCTCTCGAATCCCTGCCGCCGAGCCTCACCTGCAAGCAGCTCCGCATGACCGGGGCCCTCCGTAGTCCATGTCACCAGTTCGTTCGCTTCTTCGGGCAACCTGGACAGGAGCTGAGACCATAATTGCACCCCGTCGCCCCTCCCTGAAGCGGGATTCACGATAGCTGCAACTTTTGCCATGATGCGCTCCTGACATTGGGAATGCAGTCGAATTGACCCGATCCGAAAAGATACCCTGATCCACGCCACGGGATCAATATCATCCTCTTGAGGTTTCAGGGCAATCGCACGTCATAGCTCTGGACATTGTGGAGGAAGTGTGCCAAGCTA
>CAZEOY010000563.1:0-2943 GCA_964513835.1 uncultured Syntrophobacteraceae bacterium | reverse complement strand
ACGACTACCTTCTACACCTGCTGAGGCTGGCCTAAATTTCATGCGATTGCCCTGCTTGAGGTTTCCTGGACGATGAAATGAATCCCATTCATTCCCGGATGTGTTATAGAATTTAGATTGACTCGACGATTCGAAGGCAAACCCGACGCCTTTCACTCGCTTGCTCATGCTCCTGTTCTGAAAACGGATAACCTCAGCTCCACGTACGTGTAAACCCGTTCATCACTGTTCGAGGGAGTCGAAAATGTCGGATCGTGAACCATCCAGAGAGCAGCTCCTGGCCGAATTGCACGAATTGCGGCAGCGTGTCGCGGAATCGGAGAAGGACAGGGAGGAGCGCAAACGGGCCGAGCAGGCGCTGCAGGAGTCCCAGCGGATGCTCCAGTCGGTCCTGGATACCATCCCGGTGAGGGTCTTCTGGAAGGACCTCGAATCCATCTACCTGGGATGCAACCGCCCGTTTGCCGTAGACGCCGGCCTGCAATCACCGGACGAGATTATCGGAAGGAACGACTTTGAAATGGGCTGGGCGGAGCAGGCAGACAGTTACCGTGCCGATGACCGTCTGGTCATGGAATCGGGCAGGCCGAAGCTCGGATACGAAGAGCCCCAGACAACGCCGGAAGGCGGCAGGATCTGGCTCCTCACCAACAAGGTTCCCCTCCTCGACGCAGACGGCAGGATCAAGGGGGTGCTGGGAACCTACGAGGACATCACGAAGAGCAAGCACATGGAGGAGATGCTCAGGACCTCCGAAACCAAGTACAGAATCGTTGCCGACAACACCTACGACTGGGAGTACTGGATGAGTCCGGAAGGTCGATTTCTCTACACGTCCCCGTCGTGCCAGAGAATCACCGGGCATGCGGCGAGCGAGTTTGAAGCGGACCCGAGCCTTTTGCTCCGCATCGTTCACCCCGACGATCGGGCGCAGTTCGAAGCTCACCGGAAGCACGAGCCAACGCTCGGCGAAGCGAACGAACTGGAGTTTCGGATCGTTCATCGCGACGGCTCGGTGCGGTTGATCGGACACGTCTGCCAGTCCGTGTTCGACAGCCGGACTCGTTACCTGGGGCTCCGTGGCAGCAATCGCGACATCACCGACCGGAAGAGAGCGGAGCAGGCGTTGCAGGAGAGCTCGGAGAAGCTGAAGCTGTTTGCCTATTCCGTCGCTCACGATCTCAAGAGTCCGGCCATCGGCGTCTACGGTCTGGCCAGGCGGCTGAGCAAGACCTACAAGGCCGTTCTCGATGAAAAGGGCAGAAATTACTGTGATCAAATCCTGAGAGCTGCAGAACACATTGCTGAACTGGTTGATAAAATCAACATGTACATAGCGACCAAGGAAACTCCTCTTTCCATCGAGCTCATAAATATAAAAAGGACCCTGAAAATACTCAGAGAAGAGTTCTCAACACGACTGAACATTCGACGCATCGAATGGATAGAACCGGAGGATCCCCCCGAAATCAGGGCAGACCGCCTGTCCATGATCAGAGCTTTCAGAAATTTTATAGATAATTCCTTAAAATATGGAGGAGAGAAGCTGACGAGGATTTCTATTGGTTATGAAAACTCCGATGATCACCATATTTTTTGCTTCAGCGATAATGGCAGAGGCTTGGAAGAAAAGGATTCCGAAAAGATATTCACCGCATTTCAACGAAACGGAACGTCCAGAGGAATTGAAGGAGCGGGCCTCGGCCTCACGATTGTCAAAGAAATAGCCGAACAACATGGAGGCCAGGTATGGTTGGAGCCCGGTAAGAAGGAGACCAGATTTTACATCTCCATTTCAAAGCACCTGTAATTTGTTCCATTCAACCAAGCCATTTATCAGGATGATCCGGCGTGGATGTACAGAAGGCTGCCGTTCATGATCCTCTCCACGATCTCCTCGACCTCGCCCGATGAAACCGCAGGGCATCCCCAACTGCGTCCTGTTCGCGGCTTCAGGAAACGATCCCGGCTGCTGCTCACATATCGAGCCCCGTGAATGACGATCCCCCGATTCCGGGCGTTGTCATTGACACCCTTCTGCAGTCCGTGCAACTCAAGCGACGTCCCGTGCATTCCGCTATACCTGCGGCCCGTCAGGAAGAATCCATAGCAGCTCTTGAGGGAATCGACGCGGTTGGAGAAACTGGTGGCATAGATGTCGCCGGAATTCTTGCCATGAGCAACGTAATATTGCTGTACGTCACCCGTGGTCAGATCATAGACGTACATCCTCTTGCTGTTGGATGGCCTTGTGTAGTCCACGATGGTCAGGAAACGCCTGTTTCTGATCCTTGCCCGGTGCGTGTTGAAATACTGGAGGGCGGCACGAAAGGCTTGTGCATTGGGAATCTTGGGATCGGGGCCCCATATGGGAAAGAACTTGATCGCCAGTGGACAGGACTCCTGCGGGAGCCCGCTGGGATAGAGGAGGCCGACCATGAGGCAGAACAGGAGCAGGTAAGGCACGAAGCGCCTTGACCTTTTGATGACGCGGGGCCGGCCGAAAGACACCCCGTCCTTTTCGATTTCGTAGGGTGTTTGCATCGTCTCAAGCTCTCCCCTGCGGGACTTACCTTTCACTCCGAGACCCGGCCGCCTGCTCCCCCAGGATCGATGCCAGCTCAGCCGCCCGGGATGCGTGCACCACGGCCAGGACCTCGTCACCCGGCTGCAGCACCGTGTCCCCGTGAGGAATGATGAGCCGCCCCTCCCGGATGACTCCCGCCAGTATACACTCAGCAGGGAATTTCAGCTCCACCACTTTTTTACCGGCTGCAGCCGCACGGGGATGCACCTTTTCCTCCACCAGGGAAAACTCTCCCTTGGAGAGCTTGAGGAGGGTCATCATGTTCCCGAGGGACATCTCTTCTGCGACCAGGTGGGCCATCAGGTTCGCCTGGCTCAGGGCCACATCGACGCCCATGACCGCCGTGAACATCCACT
>CAZEOY010000562.1:0-2961 GCA_964513835.1 uncultured Syntrophobacteraceae bacterium | reverse complement strand
GACTGCGAGGAGCACGTTTCTGAAGTGCTGTCGGCAAGGCTGAAGTTTTCCTTTGGTCGGGAGGGTGGAAGAGTGGATGCATTCAGCGTCCTTCTTGTGGATGATGAAGAGGAGTTCCTGGAGACACTGGTCAAGCGGCTTGCCAAACGGAAGCTCGATGTGACGGGTGTCACCAGCGCACGGGATGCCATTCGAGTGCTGAATGAAAAACCCATCGACATCGTCGTGCTGGACGTGAAGATGCCCGGCATGGATGGCTTGGAGGCCCTGAGGCAGATCAAGACCACCAGTCCCGAGGTGGAAGTGATCATGCTGACCGGGCACGCCAACATGGAGGCCGCCATTCAGGGGATGGAGCTGGGCGCCTTCGATTATCTCATGAAGCCCATGGACATCGACGAACTGCTCTATAAGCTCCAGGACGCCTACAAGAAGAAGACTTTGCGGGCGCTTGCAAAGTAGTCTTCAACGGTCTTTTCGAGCCGGGTGGCCGAAGCTGGGCCACGGGGGGTGAGGTCATGCCCAGGCTTGGCGAAGTTATCCGAAAGATCGCTTTCTGGAAGCGAAGTGAAAGCAATGAAGCCGTTGATGCCGAAGCGCTTCGCACGGCGTTCAAGGCTCGCTATCACAGCTTCAAACTCCTGCTCAATGCCAACAACAAGGCCCTCGAGATCATGTCGGAGATGGAGACGGCCCTGAGAGGCAATCGTCCGTTCAGCATGTCTTTCGTTCGGGCCAACTGCACGGCCGTCGGAGTCAATGTCTTCCGCATCATCAAGCACCTGGACGAGTTGGCTCCCGACAAATACAAGAATCTTTTCGAACGCTTTCGGGACATTCAAGAACAGATCAACGGAGCTCTCTCAAAGCGATCCCTTCCCGGAGGTGATCGCATGGTACTGCCCTTCGCGGAGATCGACAAGGACAAGGCCGACCTGGTGGGCAGCAAGATGGCCAATGTGGGAGAAGTGAAGAATCGTCTGCGGCTGAAGGTGCCCAGTGGATTTGTGGTCACTTCCACAGGCTACCAGCGTTTCTTCGAAGCCAACGACCTACAGAACGAGATCGACCGGAGGCTCCAGGCGTCCGAGGCCGACGAGCTGGATCAGTATTATGCGTTGAGCGCCGACATCCAGCAGCTGATCATCCGATCCAGGGTCCCTGAGGACCTGGAGCGCGAGATCATGGACGCCTACCGTGCTCTGGAAGAGGAGGCAGGGGAGAGAGAGGTCCGGGTTTCCATGCGGAGCAGCGCCCTCGGCGAGGATGCTGCAGACACGTCCTTTGCCGGGCAGTACCGCTCCGAGCTCAACGTGAGCCCCGATTATCTCATCGACGCCTATAAGGATATCGTGGCCAGCAAGTACAGCCTGCAGGCCGTTGCCTACCGCCACAGCAGGGGCATCCTCGATGAGGACATCTCCATGTGCGTCGGCTGTATGGTGATGGTCAACGCCGTGGCCGGTGGAGTGATCTATTCTCGGAATCCCCTCAATATTCGAGACGACTCCATCATCATCAATTCGGTGTGGGGACTGCCCAAATCGGTGGTGGACGGCAGCGTGGCTCCGGACACTTTCATCATTTCGCGCCGTGAGCCTCTGGCCGTCGTCCAGAAGGACATCAAGGTCAAAGATTACAAGTTTGTTTGCTATCAGGACGAAGGTGTGTGCCGCCTGGACCTCACGGGGGAAGGGCGCGAGCTCCCGTCGATTCGGGATGACCAGGCCGTGGAGTTGGCTCGAATCGCCCTTCAGCTCGAAGAATACTACGGAACGTCGCAGGATGTGGAGTGGGCCATCGACGGCGAGGGAGAGATTTATGTGCTTCAGTGCCGTCCCCTCAAGCAAACGGAGCTGAGCGAGAAGGCCCTTGGAGGGGTGCACCGGGAAGTGGGGCGCGAGCACCTGCTGCTGGAGGGTGGTGATACGGCCAGTTCCGGAGTGGCCTGCGCGCCTGTTTTCGTCGTGCGCAAGAACAGCGATGCCCTTCAGTTTCCCAGGGGCGCCGTCCTGGTCACGGCCCAGGCCTTGCCGCGGTGGGCGGCTCTCCTCAACCGCGCCGCTGCCGTGGTTACCGAACAGGGAAGTGTGGCCGGGCATCTGGCCAATGTGGCCCGGGAATTTGGGGTGCCCGCGCTGTTTGGTGTGGTCGGGGCCACGACAGCCCTTGAAACCGACCAGGAAGTTACGGTGGATGCCGACGGACTTCGAATCTACCGAGGGCGCATCGAATCACTGCTGACTCAGGCCCCGCCCAAGAGGAACCTCATGGAAGGCAGCCCCGTCCACGAGGTTTTGAGGGAAGTGACCCAGCACATTGTGCCTTTGTATCTGCTGGATCCCGACTCCACCGAGTTCCGTCCCAGGAACTGCCGCACCATGCACGACATCACCCGTTTCTGCCACGAGAAGTCGGTCCAGGAGATGTTCAGCTTCGGCAAAGAGCATCACTTCTCTGAGAGAGCGAGCAAACAGCTGTATTGCGACGTGCCCATGCAGTGGTGGTTCATCAACCTGGACGATGGATTCAGGGAGGATGTCCAGGGCAAATTCGTGCTGTTGGACAACATCGTCTCCATTCCGGTGCTGGCCCTTTGGGAAGGTATCAATGCCGTTCCCTGGGGGGGCCCTCCCCCGGTGGACGCCAGGGGATTCATGGCGGTGCTGCTGGAGGCCAGCGCCAACCCGGCTCTGGATCCCTCCATGCCCTCGCACTACGCTAACCGGAATTACTTCATGATTTCAAAGAACTTCTGCAGCCTGAGCTCACGATTCGGCTTTCATTTCTCGACGGTGGAGACCCTGGTGGGAGACCGGGCCAACGAGAACTACATCAGCTTTCAGTTCAAGGGCGGCGCAGCGGACTATCAGCGGCGGCTCCGGAGGGCGCAGTTTGTGGCGAGCCTCCTGGAAGAGTACGGTTTTCGAGTCGAGGTGAAGGATGATGGAGTTTTCGCCC
>CAZEOY010000561.1:0-2962 GCA_964513835.1 uncultured Syntrophobacteraceae bacterium | reverse complement strand
ATGGCGGCCTTGTAGAGCGGGCGTCCCTTGCATGGGGCAGTGTGGGACCTACCATCGTCACATGCCCCGATGCGGAATCGGTGCTGCTCGGCCGCAGGCTGAGCCTGGAGGCGCTCAAGGAGGCCGGAGACATCGTGCGGGAGGCCGTCTGCCCCATCAGCGACGTGCGGGCCAGTGCAGACTACCGTCGCACGGTCTCGGGCAATCTGCTGCTCCGTCTGGCCCATGTGCGACAAGGTTGAAGCCGTTTATGCCGGAATCATCCTCTTCCTTGGCTCTCGCAGAAACGCGAAAAGAAATCATGAGGAGTCACATAATGAACAATGGGAATGGAGCTCGGCATGTGGACCCGGAGACGCACGAGATTGGAGCCGGAGAAACGGTCGCCGTCGGTCTCTTTCGGCCCGAGGACGGGCCGGGGATCAGTCGTCTCTTCCAGGAGGTTTACGGCGATGGATACCCCGTCAAAGTCTTCTATGATCCGGGTGCACTGGCTGAGGCCTACGACGCGGGAGCCAACTATTCCGTGGTGGCGCGCAAGCCGGATGGGCAGATCGTCGGCCATGTGGCCATCTTTCGTTCCTCACCTTTTCGGAACCTCTACGAGGCTGGGGCGGGGCTGGTCCTGCCCGATTATCGCAAAGCGGGCATCAACCAGCTCATGCTCACGCATCTGTACGAAACAATCGCGCCGCGGCTGGGCGTCGAGGAGGTGTGGGGAGAGGCGGTCTGCAACCATACCATCATGCAGAAGGCCGTTCTTCAGTATAAGCATGTGGAAACCGGACTGGAGGTGGACTTGATGCCGGCCGAGGCCTACGAAAAAGAAAGAAGTGCCTCAGGGCGGGTTGCCTCATTGGTCTGCTTTCGAACCTACCGAACCCGGCCTCACACGGTTTACCTGCCGAAAGTCTATGAGTCCATCCTGAGGACGCTCTACTACGGACTGGACGATGGTCGCACGCTCGGCGCGAGCGAGGATCGATTTCCGGTGGGGGAGGCTTCCAATGCGACCACTGAAGTATTCGAGTTTGCCAAGGTGGCGCGAATTGGAGTCACCGGGATTGGCGGCGACTTTGAACCGTTCTACGAGCGCCTGGAGAATGGTCTGCTGTCGAGTGGCATGAAGGTGCTTCAAGTCTGGCTGAATCTGGCATGTCCGTGGGTGGGGGCGGCTGTCGAGGCGCTCCGTCGCAAAGGATATTTCATCGGGGGGGTGCTGCCGCGGTGGTTCGACGACGACGGACTCCTCATGCAAAAGATCGTCGGGCGGCCGGACTGGGAAGGGATACAGCTCTTGAGCGACCGGGCCAGGGAGATTCTGGGCATGGTGCGCTCGGACTGGGAGCGGGCGGCCAAGTTGTCATGAAGCCATTCCGTGGGTAGGCTGGCGTCCACCGGGTTGAAATCCGAAGTCAATACGGCGGGATCCTCGTTCGCCAGACCGACTCACGCGTGGAGGGGAGTCTATCTTGCGGCGGCGGCGCGGCTAGGTTTCCTTTGTCCTGGAATCCTCCGGGAGGGGCAGAAGGACCCGCACCGAGGTGCCATGATTCATTGTGCTTTCGATGATGATCGCGCCTTTGTGCTTGCGCACAATACCCAGCACTGCGGACATGCCCAACCCGCGGCCAATAAACTTGGTTGTGAAGAAGGGATCGAAGATGCGGTCCAGCGTAGCCTTCCCCATGCCGCTCCCGCTATCGGCCACTTCGATGAAGAGATAGGGTCCCGCTGCGGGTTTTTCTTCGAGTCTGCTCTGGCTCAGATATCCTTCGCTGCATTCCATCCTTCCCGTGGACACAGCCACGGTCCCGATCTCATTGCCAAGGGCTTCGGAGCCGTTGATGACAAGATTCATGAGGATCTGCTGGATCTGAGCAGCATCCGCATGGATGGGTGGGAGCTCTCGAGCCGGATGGAACTGGAGGGTGATGTTGCTGAGCATCCCGGTCCGGAGAAGATCCATGTTCTCCTTGAGCAGCTGGTTGATATCGATGCGAGCAAACTCGGAAGGGCTTTCGCCGGAACAGGTGAGAATCTGCCTCACCAGATCGGCGGCGCGCCGGGTTGCTCCGATGGCCCGATGAAGACGCCCCTGGACGGAGAGGGTGTGTGAGGTATCGAACAGAGCCAGCTCCAGGTTTCCCTGGATCGCCATCAGGAGGTTGTTGAAATCGTGTGCGATTCCGCCCGCGAGCATACCCAGGCTTTCGAGCTTCTGGTGGTGCAGAAGCTTTCGCTCAAGCTCCAGCCTCTCTTCTTCAGCCCTCTTGCGCGCCGTGATGTCGGTGATTTCCATCACCATGCACTGGACCCGCTCCAGTTCTATGGGAGTGATGGAAAGAAGCCCAAAAAAGATGCCGCCCGATGGTCTGCAGATCTGGATCTCCATCCCCTGGATCTCTCCCCGGGCCTGGATCACATCGAGCAAGTGATTCCACGTTTCAGGGGAATCCCAAAGCCCAAGATCGTTCATGCTGCGGCCGATGACTTCCCCGCGGCCGCAACGGAGGAAGGACACCCACGAGTCGCTGATCTCCATGAAACGCGCATCGGCCAGAGTCAGCACCGCAAGGAGCTGCGAGCTGGACCGGAAAATCTTGGACAGCTTTGCCTCGCTTTCGGTGGCTCTCTGACGCTCCCTGTCAAGGTCTCGGAGGATTTCACTCATGATTCGGTTTTTCTCCACCAGCTCTTCCCGCTGACGTTCCAGTTCGTCAAGCTGCCTCAAAAGCTGAGGATAATAGCTCTTGCGGGTCGCTTTCTCCCCAAGCCCCATCAGTCTGTTGCGCAGGTCTGCGTCTGGCGGGATCCGATCAGAATGCTTTTTCATAACAATCTGAAATATCTCCATTAGTGGCAGTCTTAGGGTTGGTCAGCAGACAAGGGTCCTTCATGGCGTGCCGAATGAGGGTGGGCAACTCCTCCCTGCGGAGGCCGAGATCCCGCAAGCGGAGCC
>CAZEOY010000560.1:0-2977 GCA_964513835.1 uncultured Syntrophobacteraceae bacterium | reverse complement strand
GCTCAACGATGCAGTGAAGAAGGGCGGAGCGTTCGCCAGTTCCTACGTAGGCGGCCTGAGCGGGGCATTCATCCCCGTGAGCGAGGATTTGAACATTGCCGAGGCGGCCCGGAAAGGCCACTTATCCCTCGAGAAGCTGGAGGCGTTGACCAGCGTCTGCTCCGTGGGGCTCGACATGGTGGCCCTTCCGGGCGACGTCTCGGCGGAGACGTTGGCAGCCATCATTGCGGACGAAATGGCCATCGGTGTCATCAACAAGAAGACCACGGCCACACGACTCATTCCCGTGCCGGGAAAGAAAGCGGGCGAGAAAGCCTTTTTCGGAGGGCTCCTGGGCGAGGCCACCATTATCAGGGTGCCCGAAAACGGTGGAGCCGAGGAATTCATCTCCCTGGGAGGACGCATTCCTGCCCCCATCCAGAGTCTGGTCAACTAGTACCGCAGGGCGCAAGTCCTTAACCGGTTGCTCTCTTGCTGGTTTCCAAGCTCCAGCTTGGGAACCAGCAAGCTCGCGAACCAGCCGATCTGAGCAGCCATTTGCGCCCCGCGGTACTCGAGGTTTCGAGCTTCAGATCTGAGCCTCAGGTTCCGGGATCCCAAGCCGTTTCGATGAGATAGCCCCCCCACGGCACTCCATGCCGTTTGTCTGAAAAGTCCCTCTGGATGAGTGGACCTTTCTTCCTTCGTTGGAGGCGACAGCCCATGGGTGCTGAATTAAGGGGTGGCACGGCCCAAGCGAAGCATGCCCGTGAGCAGAGGATTTCGCAAAGGCAAGCTATGTTCAGGCGACGGGCATGAAAACAGCCTCCATCGGCACTATCGGTTCGTCATCCCCGCAGGTTTTTGACGGGAATCCGGTGGCCTGCAATCCCACAAAAAGACACTGGGTTCCCGCCAGAAGCGCTCGGGAATGACGTTCCTCGGTCGGTACTCCCGGATGATTACCCGTTGCCCATGGCCTTAGCCCATGGAACCCGACCCCGACCGGGCAGAATAGCTCAATTCAACCGCAGTAAGGGGCGGGAGCAAAACCGGTGACGAGAGCCGTCGCCGTGCCGAGGACTGCCCCAGCCACAGCAAAGGGGAGGAAGAACGGGTTGAAGAGGGTGCAGCACTGCTGCGCACCTGCCGTGGCTGGCGTGACGGCCCTCACCAGAGCCAGGCTCAGACCCGCTACCGTGATCAGTTTGATGATCTTCATGGCCTTGACCTCCCCTTCACAATTGATCACATCATGTTTCCTCCATTACATTAAGATTGATGAAACAGCGGGTCAAAGAACCCGCCGGGGATTGTACCTGCACGTCAGAGGCAGTACCTTCCGTTTGTTGACGGGAAGGCCATGGCAGGGGATCGAACGGGAAGCCCGGCTCCCTGCACGAAAACCTGGGGCCGGGCTCGAGGTATGAAATGCCTTTCAACAGGTCAAATCGGGTGAAACGAGTCTTCCTTTCTCCGAAACACGGTGCTCCCGGCTTCTCTTTGCTCTTGGTCCGGGTCTCCGCACTGCCGCCTGGAACCATGGCCCTGTTCTCTCAAGGATTATAGCCCACCTCGCCATGGAGCTCCCGGTCCAGGCCGACAATCTCTTCCTCCTCTTCCACACGCAGGCCCATGGTTTTGCTCAGTAGGATTCCGATTATCCAGCTCATTGCGTAAGAATACACGCCCACGACCAGGACCGCCAGGACCTGGATGCCGAAGGTCAGCCAGTTCCCTGCAATGAGACCCTGGGCACCGACGGACGCAAAGAGGCCGGTCGCGATGGGTCCCCAAACCCCGGTCAAACCGTGCACGCCGACCACATCCAGGGAGTCATCATAGCCCAGCCTGAACTTGATCCTGACTCCATAAAAGCAGATGACCCCGCCCGCAAGACCGATGAGGATGGCCCAGGCGGGGGTCACGAAGCCCGCAGCTGGAGTCACGGAGGCGAGACCCGCCACGATGCCCGAAGCCAGCCCCAGTGCGCTGGGCTTCCCCGCCACCCACCATTCCACCATCATCCAGGAGGTGGCCGCAGCAGCCCCTGCAACCATGGTGTTCGTGAAGGCCAAAGCCGCACTGGCATTGGCGGCAAGGGCGCTTCCCGCATTGAAGCCGAACCACCCGAACCAGAGGAGGCCAACGCCGAGGACGGTCAGAGTCAGATTATGAGGCACGAACATTTCCGATGGGAACCCCCTCCGCTTCCCCAGAAGCTGCACGAGCACCAGCGAAGACACTCCCGAAGAGAGGTGGACCACCAACCCTCCCGCAAAATCCAGGGCTCCCAGCTTGGCCAGCCAGCCTCCACCCCAAACCCAGTGGGCCAGCGGGTCGTAGACGAGCAACGACCAGAGAAGGACAAAGACCAGATAGGTGCTGAATTTCATGCGCTCGGCAATCGCACCGCTGATGAGGGCTGGCGTGATGATGGCGAACATTCCCTGAAACATGATAAAGGCATAAGCGGGTACGGAGCCACTGGTGGAGTCCACTCCCGTCCCGGCCAGGAAAAACTGGCTCAAGTCACCGACGAAGAGGTTGCCGGGCCCGAAAGCCAGCGAGTAACCGATGATCACCCACTGAAGTCCGACGATGCCGAGCGCCGCCATCGAGTGCATGATGGAGCTCAGCACGTTCTTTCTCTGCACCATCCCCCCGTTGAAAAGAGCCAGACCGGGGAGCATCAGCATCACCAGCGCGGAGCAGGCCAGAAGCCATGCCGTGTCCCCGTTGTTGATCGGAACCGCCTCAGCGGCCATGGCGTCACTCTTCCCGGCCAGCACAAAAATTCCTGTGCACACCGCCACTATTCGACTCGTCCATGACTGAAACAATGCTGCCTCCTCTGTTCTCCATGTCTCCGG
This sequence comes from uncultured Syntrophobacteraceae bacterium, assembly GCA_964513835.1. Classification (GTDB taxonomy): domain Bacteria; phylum Desulfobacterota; class Syntrophobacteria; order Syntrophobacterales; family Syntrophobacteraceae; genus JALOOX01. The sequence continues at coordinate 125 of CAZEOY010000560.1, read as the reverse complement.
ATCCATTCCCCTTCCCCCCTGCCTGCAACGAAACCCAATGGATGCAACGCCTTGAAACACAAGGGGCGACGCCTCCATCCCGGCAGACCCCATGCGGTTTGAGCAACGCACATGCCAGATTGGAT
>CAZEOY010000559.1:0-2984 GCA_964513835.1 uncultured Syntrophobacteraceae bacterium | reverse complement strand
AAATTGAGAAATGAGGTGAGCAGCAGCTCGTCGCGCCCATAGCCGTACGCATCCTCCACGCTCTCGTTGCAGTCCAGGATCTTGAGGTTCCTTCGATCCAGGATGAAGACCGGAATGGGGATGGTGTTGAAAAGAAAACGGCAATTCTCATCGGAGATGTCGAGAGTGGTGAGATACTCATCCCGAGGTCCGCCTGTTCTCATCGCCTGGATCCTTGATCAGCGTATTCCAGCATGGGCGGTCAGTCGCCTCTCTCCGGCTCATCCTTTCGGACGACAGCAGTCTGCGAGCTTCCGAATGAACACCACGATGCCTGTCTGCTCTTTTTCTTCGAAAAGCACGGTCGCGGATAATACGACACGAATCGTGGATCCGTCACGACATAAAAGCTCGGTTTCAAAGGGGTAGAGTCTCGTCGGCTGCGAGTCCTCTCCAGTTCCGTAGAGCTCGTCCTGAAACCTTCCGGCTTCCAATCGGGGGAAGAATTCCATGAGGGAGATCTCCCCCACAACTCCCGCCCGGGCGTACCCCAGAAGCTCCTCGGCACTTCGGTTGAACAGCACGACCTTCCCCCGGCGATCACAGGCAATGACTCCATCGATGGAGCTCTCAATGAGCAGTCGCTGGAACTGGAACATGCGGGCCAGCTCTTCGGCCGTGTCCATCCATCTTTCTTCCATGAGCGTCGTGTAGGCCTGCATGTCCCTTCGCTTGAGGTATCGGTCTTTGGCGCGGCTGAGAGCGCCGGACAAGGCTGCATCGCTGAAAGGCTTCGTCACGAACCCGGACGCATCCAGCTGCATGGCTCGAATGGCCAGGGCGATCTCGGCGAACGCCGTGGCAACAATAACCTCCTTGTCGGGGTCGATCTCCTTGATGCGCCGAAGGACTTCCAGGCCGTCCATGCCTGGCATTCCGACGTCGGTGATCACGATTTGAGGCTGTTTCTCGATGAAAAGCCCGATGCCCGACTCGCCGTCCTGCGCCGTGATCACCTCATAGCCCGCCTGTTGCAGAACGAGAGCGGTGACCTTGAGAATTCCCGGATCATCGTCGATCAGAAGCACTTTCCATTGACCTTCCATTGCCGAACTGGAAACCTCCACCTGTAATCGTGCTGCCGAAATCCAGTGCCTTGCCGCCCGTCAAGAAGGGACACCGGGAGGAAATCACCCCCGCCCGGCGTCACCGTATTTCTTGGGTCAACATCATCGCCGGGGGAGAAGCCCCTTGCTGTGCACAAAACACTCCCTTGACACACGGAAACGCATCGACTGCATCGTCAGTTCGTTTTCTGTCTGGCTCGATCCCGAGGTGTCGCAGAATTCCCAATAACCCCGCATCCGATCATTTACAAGGTTGCTCATCCTATTCTCGCACCCCTGCCCATCAGCCGTCACCATCCGTGATGCCCGAATCCGATGCTGTGTTCCCATGTGCCGCGCTTTACCCTCCACGGCTGGAATCCACTCCTGCAGGTCTGAAGCCTCACATTTTCGGCGGGCAGCATCCGTCGCCCGCATTCCCTTGTCAGCCAAGGCAGGTGCGTGGCTTCACGGATTTGATGTTGCAGGAGCCGTCATTTTGCTTTATAAGTCGCATTACAAGGGCGGGTAACTCAGCGGTGAGAGTGCCATCCTCACACGGTGGAAGTCGGAGGTTCGAATCCTCTTCCGCCCACTACTAAACCAAGATTGGGAGCCGATCTACAAGGGTCGGCTCCCTCATTTTGGTGTTACAACGGTGTTACAAATTCAGGGTAACTAAAGCGGGATTTCAAGCGGGTTTTTGGGACTTTTTTGTTGGTTTTGATCAGGTCTTTTGCTTTCCGATTTCCACCAGATTTCCTGCCCCTATTTTCTTCCGTCGAATGAACTCCACTCCCTGTCGTTTTTCTTCGGTTTCGATCTGCAGGTACCGGTCCCATGCCTCGTTGGACTTCAGCTCGCCGTCCATGAAGAAATAGAACCTGTCGCCGCTTTTGGTCAGCTCAATGTGCCACCAGCCGGTGGCCACGGTGAACTGCGTGGAAGCGATGAGCAGGTTCTCACGGACGGGTACATCCCTGTAGATCTTGAGTGTGAAAACGTAAGACGGCGCGCCGCTTGCGTCGAAGCCAAAGTTGAGCCGGGCTTTGTGGGTTTCGGCGTCCGGGTTGGAGCCCTGGGGCGAGTAGAGGTCCAGAATGTCGCCGCCCATGTACGCGCCGGTGAAATAGACCCAGGTGTCGACGCCCCAGTTCCCGTTGACGACGTTCTTGAGGTTCGAGTCGTCGATCTTGAGTGAGCCCCAATAGCTCGTGCCGCGCCAGGATGTGGCCCCGAGCTTTTTCTGCGCTGTGGAGTGGGTGATGTTGGGATCGGGCGTGATGGTGTGGGGGCATCCGGGCCCGGCGCCGGAGTCCACAAAGGTCGTGCTGCCGCTGGTGGTATCCGAGTGGATCAGGAGCAGTGTGTTGGAATCGTTGCCGGGCATGGATGCTCCTTACGCGAGGTCGAGCTGGATGTTCTGCACGGTGAGGGGGTTTGCGTCGGTGACGGTCCGGTCGCCGGAGAAGTCGATGTAGCCGACCACGGCGTCATCTGCGGCGGTGTCGTCGAAGATGATCGCGCCGGGGGTTGGGCCGATGCTGCCGCCGCTTGCGGTGAAGACGGCGTCGTTGAAGGTCACGGTGGCCTTGTCTCCGGTGTCGTCCTCCTGGATGGCGAAGCCCGTGAGGGCTTGGCCGCCGGTGGTGTAGCCGTAGCCGTTGGCCAGCTCGCTTGCGCTCACGTCGGCGTAGGTGGCGTGGGTGTCCTTCTCGAAGGTGAAGCCGGTCGCGACGAGATGATCTTGAAGCTTACATTCCGCAGTCTCTGAATGGTGAATGGCAGTATTTTTCATTGTAGTACCCCTTGTTTATTGACTCCAGACTCCGGTCGTCACTGTGACGGATAAAAGGTACCGGGCTGGGTGAAAATGGCGCAGGTAAGCCCCAGTGCCAC
>CAZEOY010000558.1:0-2992 GCA_964513835.1 uncultured Syntrophobacteraceae bacterium | reverse complement strand
TTCTGTTCCACGAGCAGAATGGTGGCGCCTCCCTCGTTGATGGTCTGGATGGTACGAAACACCTCCTGGACAACCAGCGGCGCCAGTCCCAGGGAGGGCTCGTCCAGAAGCACCAGCCGAGGGCGGCTCATGAGGGCCCGACCCAGAGCCAGCATCTGCTGCTCACCGCCGCTCAAAGTTCCCGCCAGCTGCTGTTCCCGTTCCTTCATGCGCGGAAAGAGCGAAAAGACCCACTCCAACTGCTCGGAAAAATCCCTGTGGCTCCGGTTGTAAGCCCCAAGCTCGAGGTTCTCCATGACCGTCAGGTTCGGGAACACCTTACGCCCCTCCGGGCTGATCCCTATGCCCATCCGGATGATCTCATGCGTCGCCTTTCGGCTCACCTCCTCGTCCTGAAACCGGATGGAGCCCTTGCGGGGCTTGGCCAATCCGACAATGGACCTCAGGGTGGTGCTCTTCCCGGCACCGTTGGCCCCTATGAGCGTGACGATCTGCCCCGGGCTCACCGACAGACTGACCCCTTTCAGGGCGTGAATCCCCCCGTAAAAGACGTGCAGATCTTTCACTTCAAGCATGTTGGACATCTCCCAGATAGGCCTTGATCACCTCCGGATTTTTCTGGATCTCGCCCGGAGTCCCCTCGGCGATGGTGACACCGTAATCCAGAACCTTGATTCGTTCACAGAGGCGCATCACGAACTTCATGTCATGTTCGATCAAGAAGATAGTCAGGCCGTATTTGCGCCGAACCTCCTGAACCAGTTCAGCCAGCTCCATGGTCTCCAGGGGGTTCATGCCGGCGGCCGGCTCGTCCAGGAGCAGCAGTCTGGGTTTTGTGGCCAGGGCCCGGGCGATCTCCAGGCGCCGTTGCTGCCCGTAGGCAAGCCCGCCCGCCTTCTCAGAGGCCAGATGCGCCAGCCCCAGTTCCTGCAGGAAATGCATGGCCCGCTCCATCATGCGGGCTTCCTCCCGCCGATAGGAGCTCAGTCCGAGCATGGCCTCGTAGAAACGGGCGGGAATCTTGTGGTGGAAGGAAACCATCACGTTCTCGAGAACGGTCATGTCCGTGAACAGACGAATGTTTTGAAAGGTGCGGGCAATGCCCCGCCCCGTGATGGCGTGGACGGGCAGCCGGGTGATCTCCTGGCCCTGCCATAGCGTGCGGCCCGAAGTCGGTGTAAACACCCCGGTGATCATGTTGAAGACCGTGGTCTTCCCTGCACCGTTGGGACCGATGAGTCCCACCAGCTCCCCCTGCTGCAGCTTGATGGAGAAACGGCTGACCGCCACCAGTCCCCCGAACTGCATCACCAGATCCTGTGCTTCGAAAAAGTCCTGCATCTTGGGAATCTACACTCTCCCTACGGCACACTCGTGCCGGACGCCGAGGCCACCCTCAACGTTCTCAGTCGGGAATCTGTCCGGAACAATCCTGCCCGCCAGGCTCCAGCCCCCCTAACCTTTTATCCCTGAACCCTGAAGGACGGTCACCGAGCCCATCACCGCGAAACCAGCTTCAGTTTCTCCAGCAAACCGTCCCAGCTGAGCTCGTTCCTGCCCATGAGACCCCGCCGGGCAAAGATGATCACGATCATCAGGAGAAGACTGAAAACCACCATGCGCATGCCCGGGATACCCGGGATGGTGAAGAAGCCGAGGTCGATGGGGTTCTCCACGACTCGCAGGGCTTCCCCTCCCCAGGCGAAGAGCGCTGCCCCCAGGACGGCCCCCGTCGTGCTTCCCAGCCCGCCCACGACGATCATAATGAGGAGGTTGAAGGTCAGGAAGAAGGTGAACAGAGTCGGAGAAATGGTCGTGATGAGATGCGCGAGCAATCCCCCTGCAACACCGGAGAAGAATGCACTGATGAGGAACGCCAGGAGCAGCTGTCTGAACGGATCGATGCCCATGGCCCTGGCTGCCGTCTCGTCCTCGCGAATGGCCTTCATGGCCCGTCCATAGCTGCTGTTGACAAGCCTCGTCACCAGGATGATCGTGATCACGGCAATCCCCCACGACCACCAAAGGTTAGTATAGGGGTGAAGCCCTTTGAGCCCCAGGGGACCGTTGGTGACACTCTGCAAGGCGTTGCAGAGTACACGAACCACCTCACCGAAACCCAGGGTCACAATGGCCAGATAATCTCCTCGAACACGGAAAACCGGAAAACTGATGAGCAAAGCGAAGATTGTGGCCAGGATGCCTCCGGCAAGCAACGATACCACAAACGGGGCATGCACCACACTCAACGGCCAGATGAGCGGCTCGATGATGAACGTCATCTGCTTTTCCGCAGGGCTCAAGGTCAGCAGAGCGGATGTGTAGGCCCCAATGGTGATGAATGCGTTCGGCCCGAGATGGAGAATCCCGCAAATGCCGTTCACGAGGTTGTAGCTGACTGCCAACGTGATGAATATGGCCATGTTGTTGAGGATGCGAACCTGATAATCCGTGCCGAAGCGGTCAAAGGCCAGCAGCGCCCCGAAAAGGGCCACTAAAGCCAGCCCGTTCAAGATCAGATTTCTCTTTCCCTTATCCATTCACCACTCGTCCCGTGATAGCCCTCAGCTTTTGTCAATCATGGGCTCCCCCATAAGCCCCGTGGGCCGGAAGAGCAGAACCAGAATCAGCACAAAAAAGGCCAGGGCATCACGGTATTGAGCCAATCCCGGCACCAGAGCCACAATCAGGATTTCGCCCAGCCCCAGCAGGAACCCACCCACAACGGCACCCAAAATGTTGCCGATTCCCCCAAGAACCGCTGCGATGAAGGCCTTCAATCCGGGGAACACCCCCATGAAGGGATTCACCTGAGGATACTTCATGGCCCACATGATCCCCCCCGCCGCAGCCAGCATGGAGCCCAGCAGGAAGGTGATGCCGATGATCCGGTCCAGATTGATGCCCATGAGGCGTGTCGTTTCAAAATCCTTGGAGGCCGCCCTCATGGCCTTTCCCCTGGGGGTGATCAAACCATCTGAGAGGCCGAAGG
>CAZEOY010000557.1:0-2993 GCA_964513835.1 uncultured Syntrophobacteraceae bacterium | reverse complement strand
CAGAGGAGCATGAGCACCCGGTACACCAGGAGCGGGACCGAGAGAACCCAGGGCCGGGGGAGAACGGCCGTGAACCGGTCCTGAGTCCAATGGAGTTGAAAGTCGGTGGAGTGGTTGCCCGCGATCTGCATATGGGGAATTCCGAGCAGGCCGTTGTGCACCGCCGCGTAGAGACAGCCGAGGGCGGCCAGGGTCCAGAACACCAGGAGGATCTGGGCCAGGTCGAAGGTGAACCAGCCCTCTGCAATGGTTTCGCGGGAACGTATGCCCATGGCGAGGATCCAGGCCACCACGATGAGGGCGACGACCGGGTGCACCTGGGTCAGGCCCAGCCCGAGGAGAAGCCAGTGGTGGGTCTTGAGGGGCGCCCAGGAGATTCGACCCAGCCCGACGGCCGCCAGGATGACGACGACCAGGCTGCTCCAAAAGAGAACTGCCGGACCCAGCCTCGGGCCGCCCGCCCAGAGTATCCAGCGGTCTCTCGGCATCATCACGGTGACGTCGGCGTTTACGGCTTGCTGGTCCTCGGACCCGATGCGAACCTCCCCCACCTGGAGCATCGACGACATGGACTCCGGCTCCCGCCACTCCAGGATCGCGGAGCGCGCCCCCGGCTCCAGCGGAAGGGTCACCCTGCGGTCCTCCTGTCGTACGGGCTGGATCTTTCCGTCGACCGTCACCTGCTCCAGCACAGATCCGGGAGAAAGCATCAGGGGGAACTGGCTCCCTTCGCTGGTGCGGATGTTGACCGTCAATCGGGCCTGGCGGAACCGTTCGCCCGGAGTCACCTCCAGGGCGGCCTGCTCCACCGTTATGCGCTGTCCGGCAATGGCGGCGGGGCGGGAGATGCGGATGGTGACACTCTCCCCCGGCCAGGGATGCCACACGGGCCTCCAGATCCCGGAATCGTCCTGATGGTGAATCACCGGGATCCCGGAAGTCTCACAGTGCCAGATGGGGCTGGCATCCAGAATCCACGTTTCGACCCAGGACGGCCCGTCCAAGGATTGGGGCGCCACCAGGCGGATCTCCGACCGTTCATCAAGAGACGAAGACCACTGCACCTCCGTGGCCTGAGGCTCCATGTTGACCACTGCCATCCGGTTCTCCACGCGCACACCCGCGCTCGTGACCGACTCCCCTTCCAGGAGCGGAATCCGGGCGGCAACCGGCGTTCCCGTGGGCGTCGCCCGGGTCGCCGTGGTCGTCACTTCCCAGCTCAGCCCCAGGGAGATCACCCTTTTCACATGGAGGAAAGGTGGGAGGCGCTTCTCGGTGGCCTCCGCTTCAGGAGCACCGCCCTTCACTGTGCGCGACAGCTGCAGGCTCGCGTCCGGCCGGCCGTCGGGCTGGATGCCGCTCACCTCCCAGTCGGAGCCCGACACGGCAACCCGATGAGGTCGCAGGGGCAAAGGCAGCTGCACCGTTTCGTCCTTGGGCGCCTTTCCCGACAGGACCACTCGATGGGCTCCCTCCACGGCACGTATCCAGAGCTGCCCCCTGCTGTCCCGAAGAAGCCCCTCGGCAGGGCGGTCATCCCAGGTGACCGCTGCAGGCATCCAGGAAGCCGTCGCTGCAGGCAGAGGCACGGCCGTTTCGGCCGCTGCATCGACGCTCAGCGTGATGCGGAACACCTCCCCCTCCGTATGCAGCTCCATGAGCGGGATCTCGGCACAGTGCGGGAGACATTCCTGGGGCTTGAGCAGCCGCTGCCTCAGCTCCTCCAGGATTTGCGGCGGTGGATATTCGGCACGGGCCCTGCCCGGGGCAGCAAGCCATGACACGGCAAAAGCCACGAGTAAGAGGACCGCAGCGGCACCTCGGGGCTTCACCCAGCGGTCCTTCAGCGCCCCCCAATCCATCAGCGGGATGACCAGGAATGCGAGCAAGAGGACCCGTGCGAAGGATAGCACCAAGTTCATGCGGGGGGACAGGAGCCACAGGGTCACCTGCTGATCTTTCGAAACGGGGCCGTTCCAGCGGAGGGGGATCTGGCGCCAGCTCCATCTGGGCAGTCCGGGGCCCGTCTGGACGACCGCCTTGGGATCCTGCAGAAGCCACGACTGCTGAGACACGGCTTCCCGTTCGGATTTCATACCTTTCCTGAGGATGTAATCCTCCGCCATCCCCCTGGGCATGGCCTTCCGCTCGTAGGCTTCCATCGGGGCGCCGGCTTCGGGCGCCGGCGGAGGCGCCTTGGTCCCGAGCATCATGCCGAGCCTTGGGGAGGGCGTCTCATGGACGCGCTCGAGCTGCGGATGAATCCCCCAGCGCACCTGCTGGACCATAAAGGGAATGATCAGTACCAGGAGCACGGCCACGGCGCCCCAACGATAGAGGTTCACCCAACGGCGGAATCGGCCCTCGGGAAGGACCCTGAGCAGAGCTACGGCCCCCAGCAGATGCAGCCAGACCTGCTTCGGCGCGTCCGGCTCGTGGTAGGTCAGAATCAGGGTCACCAGAGCGAGGATGCCAAGCCGCAGGCTCCAGAGCTTCATCACGGCCAGGGAAACGATGAGCACCAGGAAAAGATCCAGCAGAGTCCAGCGCTGAAACCAGGTCCCGGGGACGATGTCCACGCCGCTGGCCGTGAGCAGCCTCCAGCCGGGAGGCAGGTTGAGCACACCGCTCAAGCTCTGGAAATCGTGGTCCCAGCTGACGGCGGGCAGTGTTTTAGGCCCTTCCTCGTAGCGCGATTCAGCCGTCAGGTGGAGCTCACCGCGGCGCAGTTCCACCCCCGCCTTCTTTTCAGGGCCATGTTCCGTGATGAGCTGATCGACTCCATCCACGGTGACCCGCCCCAGTTGGACCGGGGGATTCATGGCCAGATGCCACTGGCGGCTCAGAGTCCCGTCGATCTGATCCTGGACGGAAAAGCCCCTGCCGTCAAAGTCCAGCCACCAGTTTCGCTTGAGATTGAGTCGGTCCGGAGCCGGGTCCGGATCGCCACGGCGCAACACCTTGAGGGTCATGAAGGATCCCGGCTGCACGAT
>CAZEOY010000556.1:0-2994 GCA_964513835.1 uncultured Syntrophobacteraceae bacterium | reverse complement strand
AGCAGAGGCGTGATTGGAAGCTCGCCGAGTTTCATTATCAGAAGGCCAAGAGCCTGACTCAGGATTCACCCCAGAGGCTGGCCGAGATAGACCGATCGTTGAGAGAAGTGGTGCAGCGGAGCAAGAGAGCCGTGTGGGAGAAATCGAGGGAGAGATAAGGAAGCCGACGAGGGGAAGTCCTGCCACTGTGGGAGTGGTTGTTCCTCCCGAACCTGGAGCGTATCATTGGCAATGGCAGCGGATCCGTCGGAGACGAGAAGGGTTGATATGTTGAAGGGAAGACGGAAGATTCTTTTGCTGTCTCTGGGTGGTTTGGGTCTGCTGTTTGCGATATTGGCCGGATTGGCGGAGCACGTGCCGTGGCTCCATTCCATTTGTGCGGGCTTGGGGGATGGCTGCAAAGAAACGGCCACTTACACCCTTTTCACGGTGCCTCTCTGGATTTACGGGGTTGTCTTCTACACCGCCTTCGGGGCTGTCGCGCTGGTCGACCGGTTGCAGCCCTTCGTGGACTGGCTTATTGCAGCGCTTCTGGGAGTGGAGGCCACGCTGGTGTTGATGATGGCCGATGAATGGCTCTTGTGTGTGTACTGCCTGGGCAATCTGGTGGTAGTCCTGGCCATGTTTCTGGTGGCCTTTCACAGGGAGATTTTCTGGCGTACCCTCTCTCTCAGTCTGGTTGCCTTCCTGGTTTCCTTTCATTTCATTGTCAAGCTTGACGTCGCCGGCAGTGCGACCATGACGAATCCCGAATCCCGGCAGCTGGCGGCGAAGGTGGGGGAGCAGGAAATCGGCATGTCCCAGCTGGAAGCACCCCTGGTAACCCAGCTCTATGACCTCAGGAGGGAGATGTACCGACTGAAGCGGGAGAAGCTGGATGATATGATTGTGGAGGCGCTGCTGCAGCAGGAGGCTGCCGCCCGGAAGATACCCGTGCAGCAGCTCATCAATGATGAAGTGGTTTCCAAGGGGGTTTCTGTAAGTGATGCCGAGGTGGATCAGTACTATCTGGAAAACCGTGCCAAGCTTGCAGAATGGAAGGGTTCCCTCGACGAGCTGAGAAGTCGGATCAGGTCAGCTTTGCAGCAGCAGAAGACTTACCAGAAGGTCGTCGAGTATGCCAGGACCCTCGAGAGCAAATACCCGGTTTCAGACTTTCTCGAAGAGCCCGTCTCGCCCTATGCTGTCATCAAGACCGAGGGCAGCCCGTCCCTCGGCCCTGAAAACGCTGCGGTTACTGTGTTTGAATTCTCGGATTATGAATGCCCCTCGTGCAGGCAGGCGCACGAGGTCGTGAAGAAGGTTCGGGCCCACTATGGGCAGCGCATTCGTTGGGTGTTCAAGGATTACCCGCTCAAGATGCACGAGTATGCCAGGGAAGCGGCCGTGGGGGCCAGGTGCGCCGGGGATCAGGGGAAGTTCTGGGAGTTTCAGGACCTGCTCTACGGCTCGAAAGAGGCTCTGACGAGGGATCACATGCGCAAGCTGGCGGCTGATCTGGGATTGGATATGGAGCGTTTTGGAAGCTGTCTCGATGGCGGAAAATATAAGGATGCAGTGGAGAGAGATCTTGATGAGGCCAAGAAGGCTGGTTTGGATCGCACTCCGAGTTTTCTCATCAACGGACTTCTGATCACTGGAAGCCACAGTTTCGAGCGATTCGTGCAGATGATTGATGAAGAACTGAAGAAGGCTAGGAAAACACCGTGATTTTACAGGGGATGTCTCTTGACCGGTTTCCCTGGGTGATGGTAGAGAAGCTGCGTGTGCGAGGGCTGGAGGGGCACGGTTCCTGAAAGTTGAGTGATAACTGAAAGATGAATAGGTGTGCCTCTCGATTAGCAGAGGGTGCAGACTGGAGAGATCGAGCAGTGCGGCGAGGGAAGAGATCGCGGGAAAGGGAGGAGCCGTTCTCGATTGTCGTCAAACGGGGGGGAGCTCTGTGCAGAACCCGGGTTCTGCAGATGGCCATTACAAACATAGGACTCGGCTATGAGTCCTGGGGAGAAGGTTAGGAGAGGGTTTATGAAGGTTTTGGTCAGTGACAACCTGGCGGAGACCGGCGTCGAGGCTTTGATGGAGGTTCCGGAGTTCGACGTTGAAGTGAACACAAGCCTCACGCACGATGAGCTCAAGCATATCATCAAGGAATACGATGCGTTGATCATCCGAAGCGGGACCAAGGTGACCGCTGACATCATCGAGAATGCGGACAACCTCAAAGTTGTAGCCCGGGCAGGGATCGGGCTGGACAACGTGGATGTCGAGGCCGCCAGCAAGCGCGGCATCGTAGTCATGAATACCCCCGAGGGGAATGTCATCACCACGGCGGAGCACACCATTGCCATGATGCTGGCGATAAGCAGGAACATTCCTCAGGCCACGGCTTCTTTGAAGCAAGGCAAGTGGGAGAAGAAGCGGTTTCGAGGCAAAGAGGTTTTCCACAAGGTTCTGGGAATCATTGGCGTGGGGCGCATTGGCAGGGTTGTTGCTGAGCGCGCCGCCGGCCTCCGGATGAATGTGATCGCCTTCGACCCGTACATCAGCTCAGATGTTGTGGAAAAACTCGGAATAACGGGCGTGACGCTTGACGAGCTCTATGCCCGTTCGGACTATATCACCGTCCACACTCCCATGACCCAGGAGACGCGGGGCATCATCAATGCCGAGGCTTTCCGGAAGATGAAGAAGGGGGTCTATATCCTCAACTGCGCCCGTGGCGGGATCGTGGATGAGGCGGCCCTTTACGACGCCATCCAATCGGGGATCGTGGCTGGCGCCGCATTGGATGTTTTTTCGAAAGAACCGCCTGTGGATAACCCGCTCCTTGCGCTGGATCAGGTTGTGGTCACTCCCCACCTTGGGGCGTCCACCGATGAAGCGCAGGAAAACGTGGCCATTGCTGTCTCTGAACAGGTCATCGATTATCTGTTGCGGGGGACCATCCGCAATGCGGTCAATGCTCCGAGCATCGACGGGGCGGTGCTGGCCACA
>CAZEOY010000555.1:0-2994 GCA_964513835.1 uncultured Syntrophobacteraceae bacterium | reverse complement strand
CCACGGCCAGCCCCACAGGGGGCTGCTCCTCGCCCGGGGGCAGGTTCCCGATCACCGCCTTGAGATCCACCGTCACGGTCTCCCGGGGTTTGTAAACTTCGCGGTCCTGCTGGATCTCCAATGTGATCTGTTTGGTGCTGTCCTTAACGGGCACCTCGGCATAACCCATCCGGAAGGTGGGCTTCCCGAGGTCCTCCCCTTCTTCGCTCATGGGCTGATCCACGCGGGGCGAAACCACAAGGACCGACAGGTAGAACCCGGGCAGGTGGTCGGGAACAATGGGGATTTCGATGATCTCGCTGCTGCTTTCCAACGTCTTGATCCAGCTCTTCATGATCCCGAAACGCTCGATGGTGAAGAGCGCCCGGCATCCCGGGAACGGGTTCTGGACCAGGAACCGTGCTGTCTCTCCCGTCTGGTAGGACTTCTTGTCGGGGATGACATCCATGACGTTTCCCGGAACGGACTCCCAGACGACGTGGCTCTTGCCCACGACGTAGCGCCGCAAAATCGTCTGATGCCCACGCCGCTCGCCGGGAGTAGCCGCTCCTGTCTCAGCAGTCGGACCTGCCTGGGCAGCCTGCTCCGGAGGCGCCTCGCCCCCTTCCGGTTCCGTCGCCTCCGCGTCTCCTTCCGTCGGTTCGGGGACATTGCCGACACGGGCCCGGATGCGGTAAACGCCCGAATTCTGGGGAGTGAAGGTGAAGGGAACCGGTTCAAGGCCCGAAGTCAGCTCCAGGTTCTCCTCGGCGACCCACCGGGTGCTGTACTGAGGAACGTAAGCTTTCCCGGCTCCTTTGACCTGAGCCACCTTCGTCTCGCGCCGTTCGACGGCGACCCGGATGGGCACGTTGGAAACCGGCTCGCCTTCCCGGTTGACCACGATGGCGCGGCCAGATGCCGGCTTCTTCTCCTCCAGGGACCAGTCTCCCTGGGACAGCCCCACGTATTGATCACGCCCCGCATAGGCCGCAGATGCGCGATGGGCCACCCGCTTTCCCCGATCGTCCTTGACGGCGCTCTCGACGACGAGCCGCCCGTAAATGATGGGGTTGTCGGTAATCTGAAAGGAGGTTTCCAGGGTTCCCTGGTCGTCGAGAGGCGTCTCCGTCTGGAAGACACTCTGGGAGTCAGGGGTGTAGGACCCGTCTGAGGTGTGCTCGACGACATCGAACTCGAATCCCCTGGTGATCGCCGTTCCGGGATCGAAGGGCTGTGTTTCGATGCGGGCGTTCACACGCGTTTCCGCCCTGGTGTAAGGGCCTCCGGCATGCAGAGTGGCCTGAGTGGCAACCGTGACGGAATCCCCCAGGCTGAAGACCTTCCCGTTGAGCTCCGTCGAGACCTTGAAGGACGACGGCGTGAAATCGCTCACCAGAACCCGCATGGGTTCGAGCTCCTCGTCTTTCATGAAGCCCGCTGCCAGCACGAAGCGGTACCAGCCCACCGCCGCGTTTTTGGCAAGGGGGAATGAGCCGTCGAAGGACCCGAAGGCCGAAAGCCGGATGTCCTTCTGCTCATAGACGACCTTGTCGAGGGGATCCACCACTTTGAGCCGGTAGGTGAAGGCCTCCTGCCCGGGCGCTGTCGGTGTGTCGGATTTGGCTCCCTTCTGCTGGGATGCGCCTCCTGCAGCGCCGGTCCCGGTTGGCGGCTCTGCAGCACCCGTGCTCCCGCCTTTGCCCGGTCCCCTTTGGGCGGCATCCGCGCTGGAACCAGCCTTCGACGGGCCCGACACTCCGGGAGGCGCCACAAAGCGGCGGTTATCCTGGTCCCGCACGTAGATCTTATATTGGACCGTGTCGCCCGCCCGGTAAATCCCCTGGGCCGTCGTTCCCCATGCTCGCAGATGGCCATGCCGCGGACGCATCCACTCGGGAATATACTCCCGGTTGGCCCCCTCGGAGCTCACTTGAAAGGGATACGTGAAAGGCAGGACAGCCACATCGTCGCCTTTGCGGCACCAGAGGAAGAGCTGCTTCTCGTCGGCTCCGTACGCGCTCAGGAGCTTCAGTTCGGGGTCCACCGTGGAGGTCCCGGGCAGCATGGCGATGCCATCTTCCCCCGTCGTCCCGCGTGCCAGTACTCTGGGGCGTTCAACAAAGGTCGCGAGCGAATCCTCGTGCATCTCCACCTGAGCTCCCGATACAGGCAGGCCCGAAGCGAGATCCGTGATCCAGACCAGGGTGTTGTGGTGCCCGTATTTCACATGAACGTGGAACGGCGTGATCTGGGCGAAAAAGGTGTTGCCCGTATCCCCTTCCTCCCGGGCAACGGTGGGTTCCGAGGTCACCACGCCCTGGATGATTCCCGAAGGCTTGCCCAGCATGGGCCGGAGACCGAGGGGGAGTGCAATGCGTCTGTCCGGCATGGAGGGCAGATCGATGGTCTTGGTCTGGGGAGGCGATTTCCTGCCCGAAAGGATCGTGCGATACTTGACCCGAAGCTTTTTCAGGTTGGTCGCTACGAGGGGAAGGTCCGTATCGAGGTTCTTCTCGAGGACGGGCATATCCCTGAAAAGGTCAAATTCCGGAGGATAGTGGTCTGTGGCGAAGCTCAACCATCCATCCGCCTCGAGACCGCGGCCGAAGGCGTCCTTCAAGGTATTCGCTTTGGCTTCAACACGGTAGTCCGTGAAGGGCTTGATCCGCTCCATGGGGAGCATGATGGAATAGGTTTGGGACTTCTGATGCGGCTCGTAAAGGCTGGTGTCGACGTAAGTATCCTCCCACGGATCCAGATCCTCATGACCCGCAGCGAGATCCGGTGTCACCGTGATCCGCTGCTTGAGCTCCTCGTTGATCGGCGGTGCAGAGAAGAGCAGTGATATCGGCTGATTGGGATTGCAGCGTGAGGTCGGGGGCGTTTGGGCTCCGGCGGCCAGACTGAAGGTTTTTCCCTTCAGATCCTGGCATTCCACTCCCACCATTCGGAATCCCCCGTAACTGTGAAACTGAATGAGTGGTTGGTTCTGGACTCCCGGTTCCTTTCCGA
>CAZEOY010000554.1:0-2997 GCA_964513835.1 uncultured Syntrophobacteraceae bacterium | reverse complement strand
CGCCCAGGGAGGGGCTGAGACGGGCTGTGCAGACGTACCCTCGGATTCTCCCGTCCACGATGATGGAGCCGTCCTTCGGCGGACCGTCGGAAGGCGATTGCATCTTGAAGCCCACGAGCTTGAGCCGGTCTTTCTGGTGCTCGGTCTGGATCAGCGCGGCGGTACCCACGGTCTTGGCTCCCGGCTTGTTTCGATGCCAGAGGAATCCCAGCCCGAGGTCGTGGAGGGTGGTCCGTTGTTCTGACTCGGATCCGATGATGACATGGCCCTTCTCCATGCGCAGGACGTTCTGGGCCTCGAGCCCGAAATTCCTCATGCCGAATTCTTTGCCCGCTTGCTCCACCAACATCCAGGCCGTCTCCATGAAAGAGGAGGGAACATGGAGCTCGTAGGAGAGCTCCCCCACGAACCCCAGCCGCATGGCTCGCACGGGGATGGATCCGCCGATCTCGAGCTCACGGTACGCCGCAAAGGGGAAAGACTCATTGGAAAGGTCGAAACCCGTAATCTTTTGAAGAACCTTGCGGGCGTTGGGCCCTGACACATTGATGACCCCGAACGCGTCGGTGAGGTTGACCATGTGGTATTCCCAGCCATCATATCGCGTGTGGTACCGGAACCACTCGACGGTGGACCCAGCCCGGGCCGTGGAGCTGGTGAAGTAGTAGTCGTTTTCTCCGCGCTTCACGACGACACCGTCGTCGATGAGGCACCCATCCTCGTTGCACATGGCCGAGTACTTGATCCGCCCCTCGCGTATCCTGGACATGTCTCCCACAACCATCCGCTGCAGCGCTTTCAAGGCATCCGGTCCGTGGATGCGGAATTTGCCCAGGGTCGAACCGTCCAGGATCCCCACGTTCTGACGCACGTTGACGATTTCGTCGTGAGCCGTCTTGTCGTCGCTGAAACGGCGAGCCCGGATCCAGACTCCCACCTTCTCCATGCACCCGCCGGCCGCAACCTGCAGCGCATGGAGCGGAGTGCGCTTGGACATGCCGTGGGCCGCCCCGGCGTACGTGGCCAGGCTGATCGGGCAGAGGGGCGGCCTCACCGTGGTGGGTCTCGGCTCGGCGTCGGGCGATTCGTACGATTGCGCCACGAAGAGGGCCAGGTTGTGCCCGGGAATCGCCCCCTGGCTCGGGCCGGTACCGGCCGCTGTGAATCGCTTGATGAGCTCCGGGACATCGAACCCCGTCTCCATGGCCTGATTCACATTCTTGAGCGTCGTGTCCTCGTCGAAACAGAGGAAAACTTTGGAACCCCTCACAGGCCCCACGACCAGCTTCGGATTGCGGGCGGGCCCCGGTTTGACCGACCTCGCCTCCGACACAGCTCGCAGCGCTTCGGCCACATCCAGTCCGCAATCCCCGGCCGCCTGAAGGCCGGCTTCCGCTCCCGACAATTCGATGGCTTGTGGATCCTGCAATCCAAGGATCCTGCCGGCTGCGTGGATCCCGGCGGGCAGGGAGGCGGGCAGAAAGAAGCCCGTGAGGGAATCGTCAGTGAGCTTGGCTCCGGCCAGGCTCAAAGCCCCCGTGACAGCGGTGAGCCCGGCCGAAGCTGCCAGGAGGTCGCACTCCACCTTTTTTCGGCGGGATCCATTGACGGGGCTGAGGGTCACCCCCCTCACCCGGCCGCATCCATGCGCCTTCACAGCCAACCAGCCACGCATGAGGGGGATGGAGCGTGCCGAAAGCTCCTCCACGAGCTTCGGATCCTGGCCGTCTTCGCGCACATCGGCCACACAGGCCACTTCCGTCCCGAGGTCCGCCAGATCCAGGGCCGCTTCGAGACCCAGATCATGGCCCACGCTGAAAACCGCCCGATCGCCGGCCAGGATTCCCCAGGTCTTTGCCAGCCGGTGCGCACAGGAGGGCTGCATGACACCCGGGCGCTCGTTGTGCTCGAACAGCAGTGGGCGCTCGATGCAGCCGGTGGCCACGACGATGGACTCCGCCTGGATTTCCACGTACCGCTCGTCAAAGGGATCCGTGTCACCGCCCCGCTGAAAGGCCGTGACCTGCCGGGTTGGGTAGACGCCCACGACCGGCGCGTGCTTCAGGACGCGGACGCTCGGACGCGTTTCCAGCTGCCGGGTCAGGTCCGCACTGCGCTCATGCAGGGAGATCCCATCCCCGAAAGGGCGCTCACGGTAGTCGAAAAATCCCCCGAGCCAGGGTCTGGACTCAAGCAGGACGACCCGCAGCCCCTGGTCCGCCGCCGCCAAGGCTGCCGATATGCCGGCCGGCCCCCCGCCGATGACGCACACGTCCGTCTTGAGGTAGACTTCATCGAAACATCCCGGCATTCGAAAATCCGATTTCAGCCTCCCCAGCCCCGCGGCCCTCCGCAGGTGCGGGATCACCCGGGGCCAGATGGCGGCAGGTTTGTGAAACATGCGATAGTAGAACCCGGCCGGCATAGCCCAGCTCAAATGATCCATGAAACCCATGACATCGAGCTGGGGCGTGCCCTTCACGTTTTGGGGCTCCACCCGCATGCCGCTTCGCAAAGGCGTAACCTCCGCCGACACGTTGGGAACACCGTCCACGGCCATCAGGGTGTTGCCGCTCTCCCCGTCGAGGCTGTAGAGCCCCCGGGGGCGGTGGTATTTAAGGCTCCTCGAAAAGATGCGTACTCCCCCGGCATACAGGGCCGTGGCCAGTGTGTCGCCATCCAGGCCCGTGTATTCCCTGCCCCGATAATGCAGGGGCAGTCGCCCGCCGGGATCGATTTTCAAGGTCTTGAGATCGTGCAGACGGTTCATGCAGCTCCCTCCTCCAGGAGAGTGGGGATCGTCTCTCCCACCTGCACATTCGTTCGGGTGTCCCGCTCGATGCGGAACCAGAGGCCACAGCCATCCCGGTGAGACCACCATTCACGCTGCACCCCCGCAACGCTTCGATTCATATGAACGTAGTTGCACCAAGCCTCCGGAGTGAGGCCGGCCTCGTCGGGGCGCACATCCCGACGGAATACGGGGGCGCGGGCTAT
>CAZEOY010000553.1:0-3000 GCA_964513835.1 uncultured Syntrophobacteraceae bacterium | reverse complement strand
AGGAAGGTCCCCGCTGGGCTAACCTGCAAGGACTTCGTATATTCCATACGTTCGCCGGGATGGGACACCACACGGCCCTTGATAAGGAACCACGAAACCATGAGAAATACGACCATTGCTCCCTTTGTCACAGCTTTGTTCGGGCTGCTCCTCTGCTCTACGGGTGCGGGTGGTGAGACAACAAAAGATATCAAGGAGTTTCCCACCTGTCAGTACTGCAACATGGACAGGCAGACCTATGCTCACAGCAGGATGCTGATCCGCTATTCGGATGGTACCGCCTTCGGCGCCTGCAGCATTCACTGCATGGCTCTGAACCTGATCGTTCATAGCCATAATACACCGGAGTCCATCTGGGTGGCGGATTACTTTTCCGGTGAACTCATCGATGCGGAAGAGGCCTACTGGGTTTTGGGGGGTGACGAGCCAGGGGTCATGACCAGGAGAGCCAAGTGGGCTTTTGGCAGGAAAGCAGATGCGGAGAAGTTCATCTCCAAAAATGGCGGTGAAATCGCATCGTTTGATGATGGGTTGAAGGCGAGTTATGAAGATATGTACAATGATAGCAAAATGATACGTGTCAAGAAGAAGATCGGGAAAATGAGTCCCTATTAGTCCATTAAAATAAAACAATCGTATACGTACCAAGGGTTATACATATTAACCTTGTTCGGCCGATGTCAGTCCTTCACGGATTGCATACTTGATCAGATCCGCCATGTTGGATAAGCTCAGCCTGGTCATGATATGCTGCCGATGTTTCTCAACCGTTTTCGTACTGATGTTGAGGTGAGAGGCAATTTGTCTGACAGAATAGCCTTCTGCAATGAGTTGGAGGACTTCTCGTTCGCGTGGAGTCAGGATGGAGTAGGGCGAGGTGGGATCCGTCGGGCTATTCTCCAAGAAATCCCTGATCATCGATTCGGCAATGGGAGGGCTGATGTAACTTTGGCCGGCCATCACCACCTGGATCGCTCGCGCTAGCTCCTCAAAGGCACAGTCTTTCAGCAGGTATCCTGCAGCGCCTGCCCGGAACATCTCGCTTACGTAACGCTTGTCCGAGTGCATTGAGAGCGCCACGACCTTCATATCGGGAGCGATGGAGAGGATCTCCCGAGTGGCCTCAATGCCGTTCAGATCCGGCATTCCGACATCCATGATGACCAAGTCTGCCGGGACCTGCCGGACCATGCGCACCATGACGCGACCATTTTCAGCCTCACCCACCACCTCTATCCCCGGAAGCGCGTCGAGCAGTGCCCGCAGGCCATCACGCATGATTTTATGATCATCCGCCAAAAGAATCCTTGCCTTCATGGAAAACTATTTCCGCCTTGGTCTGTTGTGGTCGTTTTCCCCAGAGTGAGCGATTTTCAAACCTCTTCATTGCTCGTGAGGGACCATTCATTCGTTTGCAGCATGCTGACACCTATATCTTATATCCTACTTATCCTCACCTCAAGTTGAGACATTTGATGATCCTCGACTTCGCGGGGGGAAACCGCATTTGGAAATGGAGCGCCCGCAAGACCCTGCATCAATGGCAGTGATCACTACTAATCAGCCGGATCTTCTCCAATGTTCGGTGCTTGTTGAGACATGGGGGTATGCAAAATCAGGGGTCTCCCCATAGGAGTTCAATTCCATTCCGGGTAATTTTCTTAGTAGAACATCCGCAATGGGGGATGGGATCGGTTCTTAACGGTGGTGCGCTTGATGAACTTCAACGAACTGAGGAGTGAGCGATGAAGAAGCGTCTATGGGGTACAGCTCTATTATTGATGTGCTTTGGTGTGGCCGCGGTTGCTTTGGCTCAAATAGCTCAGGATATCCAGAAATACCCGTCCTGTGCCTATTGTGGAATGGATCGGGAGCAGTTCGCTTTCAGCAGATTCCTGATCGAATATGACGATGGGAGCAGCTTTGGAGCCTGCAGCCTCCATTGTGCCGCCGTCGATCTCGCCATGAACATGGACAAGACTCCCAAATCCCTGAAGGTCGGGGATTTGGCGACCAAGGAGCTCATCGATGCCGAAACGGCGGTCTGGGTACTCGGGGGGAACAAGCCGGGGGTCATGAGCAAAAGGGCCAAATGGGCTTTTGCCAAAAAGGAGGATGCCGAAAAATTCGTGAAGGAAGACGGAGGGGAAGTCTGTACTTTTGATCGGGCCATGCGGGCCACTTATGAAGACATGTATGCGGACACCAAGATGATACGTGAAAAGAGGAAGATGAAAAGGATGAAGGGGCAGACTGAAGACCCCAACCGGCATGAACACGGGCACAAGCATGAGCACCCGCCCAAGCAGTGATGAGGACGGGACCGTTCCAAACCCTGCGCTTCACGACCGGCTCGTGAAGACGGCGCATGCTCTGTCACATTGGACGAGGAGGGGAATCGGATATGGACAAACCCCGAATCCTGGTGGCTCTGATCGCCACGATTGGGTTCCTGGAATCCAGTGCTCTGAGCCAGGAAAGCCCTCTGGATGGCAAGCCCGCTGAGACGTTCGTGTTCGAGGAAATGATCATCACGGCCAGCCCCGAGATACCTCAAACAGAGCCCATCTCCAAGGAAGTTCTGGACTGGACCCGGCACCTCAACCTCGGCGATGTCATCGATGACACGCCGGGGGTGAGCGCGGTCCGACGCGGGGCCAATGCTGCGGAGCCGGTCATCCGGGGACTCGGATGGGAGCGTGTGCCGACACAGATCGGGCCCATTCCTATTCACGGCGGTTGCCCAGCGCGGATGGATCCCCCCATCACTTATCTCCAGCCCGACAAGGTTCAGAGCGTTCAGGTGATCAAGGGGCTGCCCTCCGTCACCCTGGGACCCGGAGGCACCGGGGGGCGGATCGTCGTGTCCACGGATTATGAACGGAGTCCCGACGCACCGGATGAGATTCAGCCGTGGGGCAGCGGCAAATACGACGGTGGCCGCAATGGGCTATGGGGAGGCACCGGAGTCCGGGGGGGGAACCGGTACGTGGCTTACTA
>CAZEOY010000552.1:0-3022 GCA_964513835.1 uncultured Syntrophobacteraceae bacterium | reverse complement strand
TTTCCTGGAGGTCCCGTTTCAACTCCTGAATACGAAGCTCAAACGAGCACTTTCGGGCTTCCGCCTCTGTTACGCTCCTGGGCTCGAAACGCCCCAGCACCTGCTCTCGGACGTTGTGGAGCTCCAGATTCAGGACCTCATGATTGCCGACCCCCATCAGGCTCTTGATTCCCTCCAGAATGGTCGTCTTGGCGCCCTCGAGCTTGTCGAGCTCGACGCGTGCCAACTGAACGTCCTGCTCGGCAATCTGGACATCAAGCAGCGATACCCCCCCGGTGTCCAGTCTCGATCGAACAGCAGCCAAACCCAGCTCAGCCAAACGGATGCCCTCTTGCTGGAGAGCCGATATCCGGTCCAGGGCTTCCAGTTCCAGAAAACCCGCCCCCAACCGCTGAAGGAAGTCGGAGGTCACTTGAAAATGAGCCAGTATGCCAATCTTTGTGAGAATCTGCCGCGCTCGCAAGTTGAAGTAGATTTCGACCGGGTTGTAGTTCTCCGTCACGAATCCGTAGGAATACCGGCGAAATTCCGGATTGGTATTGCCATCCGGCGGGTTAAGGAGGTAGCTGGTGCGGAGTGAGAAGGAAGGGATGAAGGCGTACCGGCTGTCAGACTCGTCAAGGCGCCTGAGCTCAATATCGACGGTGCTGCCCGTCAGGACCGGAGACTCCCTGAGAGAGAATTTCACACATTCGGTGAAGTCCATTCGGCCCTGCGAAAGAGGCAGATTCTTCCCGGGCACGATCTCATCCTGGGCATGAGCCTGCATCACGCCGCACGCCGGCACGCCCAGGAAGGACAAGAGCACCACAGTCCCCAAAACACCCAAGAAGCAGCCCCTTGTATTCCGGGCACGCCCACCCCGTGCAGCATCAAGCCATAAGTGCAGTGAGTCCCAAGCTTTGCGCCACCACAAGGCTCGAAAAACAACAGGATGAAGCTGATTCATACAGGCTCTGCACTCTTCTCATTCAAAATGCGGTCGTGCTCCACCAAGCGCCGAAGTCCCCCAGGTGTTTCAACACATCACCAGGCCTATGATGAAATCGTATAACCATACCAGCTCACCCATTTGCGGCTCGTTCCGTCAGAACTCCGTCCTGAAGCAGGTATATTCGATGGCAGTACGCAGCCACCTCGGGATCATGGGTCACAATGACCAGCGACGTCTTCCCGTCCTGTGCGAGCTTGGAAAGCTGGTCCAAGATGAGATGACCGTTTTGCCGATCCAACTGCCCAGTCGGCTCGTCGGCAAGGATCACGCTGGGCTCGTTCACCAGCGCTCTCGCTATGGCTGCCCGCTGCTGCTCTCCCCCCGAAAGCAGGCTGGCGCGATAGCCCATCCTGTGTGACAAATTGACCCTCTCTAGGGCGCCCCGGATCCTTGCGGGCCGATCCTTACGCCGAATCCCGGCGTAGATCAAAGGAAACTCGAGGTTTTCATAGACCGTCGCGGCTTCAACAAGATTGCATTTCTGGAACACAAAACCGACACAGCAGCGTCTGAAGGCAGACTGAGCAGAACGGTTGAGGCTGAGTACGTTCTGCCCGTTCATTCGATAGACTCCGCTTGTCGGAGCTAGAAACAGCCCGAGGATGGAGAGCAAAGTGGACTTGCCCGATCCGGAAGGCCCCATGATGGCCACCATCTCGCCCTCATGGACGGAAAGATTGACCCCACCCAGAACCCTTATGATACCCGCTTCCGTGGCATACTCACGAACGATATCCACCACCTGAAGGACGGGCTGGCGCTGCCTCTTCTCAAACAATCCGTCTAAATTCACGTTCATCGATGCAAGGAAACGCTACCATTGGACAGGTCAAGGCCATGCACGGCTTGTCCCAACCATAGATCAGGTCCGGGTTTGTGGCAGTCTCGAATGCGATGCCCCGTCCTCGTCCCTGTTCTCATCCGACAGGACCGACCGAGGCCTATCAGCACACCGCCGAAAGGAGTTCCTCAATATCTGTCACGTTCTCGCGCCCCTCCGTCTTACAGGAACGGATATCGTATTTGCGCGTCAGTTTGCCGATGACCTCGAGAACATAATCGATGTGGCGGTCCTCGTGGGTACTCATGTAGGCCGTTCGAATGACGGCGCGCCCCTTGGGCACCGCAGGATACACCGCCGGCAGGGCAAAGACGCCGTGTTGGAACAAATCCTGAGCAAACAGATAGGCCTTCATCTCCTCTCCCACAAGGATCGGGACAATGGGCGTGTCCGAATCCCTGACAGACAAACCCATCTCGCGGTAAGCCCCCCTCACATGTCTCGTGATGGACCTCAGCCGTTCCACACGCTCAGGCTCCTCCTCCAGGACATCGAGACTGGCCTGTACGGCCGCTATGGAACAGGCGGGAAGGGCCGCGGAGAAGATGAGGGGTTTGGAATGGTGCCGCACATACTCGAGCACCGCCTCATCGTCGGATGCGATGAAACCACCAATTGAGGCCAGCGCCTTGCTGAATGTACCCATGATGAAATCGACCCGGCCGGCAGCATCGAAAAGAGCAGCCGTCCCTCTCCCATGGGGTCCCATCACTCCGAGACCGTGAGCGTCGTCCAGGTAGATGAGCAGCGAAGGGAATTCTCTTTTCAGGGCCAAGAAATCCGGGAGTGGGAGCCCGTCTCCGGACATGCTGAAAACGCCTTCGGTGACCAGGAGAATGCATCCCTGGTGATCTCGGTCAAGGGCTCGGATCAGCTTGCTTCTGGCATCCTCTGCATCATTGTGCTTGAACGGCAGCACCCGCGCGCCCGAAAACCTGCACCCTTCGAAGATGCTGGCATGGTTCTCTCTGTCGCAAAGGATGGTGTCCCGACGACCGAGCAGGCAGGCAATGGCTCCGACATTCGTGGTGAAGCCCGTGGTGTGAACGATGGACTTCTTCTTCCCCACAAAATGGGCCAGCCTCTCCTCAAGGGTCTCGTGAAGCGAGAAGTTTCCACAAAGGAACCTCGACCCGCCCGGGCCCGTGCCCCATTGTCTGAGAGCCCGCTCCGTCGCTTCCTTCACA
>CAZEOY010000551.1:0-3025 GCA_964513835.1 uncultured Syntrophobacteraceae bacterium | reverse complement strand
GATAGTCGTAAATCCGGTTGAGCAGGTCGAGCATCAGCACCGACGCTTCCGTATCCGTGTGAAACAGGGGATACAGATTGCGCTGCTTGAGGTATTCGCAGACCGAATGGTAATTGGCGAAGTCCCCGTTGTGGACCAGGGCTTCGTGCATGCCGCTGAAGGGATGCGCCCCGCCAGGATGCCACACGCGTCCCTTGGTGGGATAACGCTGGTGGGCGATCCAAATGTGCGATTTGAAATCCTCGAGCTTGTAGTAACTGGCCACCAGCTCGGCATAACCCACGATCTTGAGGATCATCATGTTTTTGCCGTGGGACATGACGAAGGCCTTCTTGTCGCCCAGCGTCGAGTAGAACGTCGTATTGAGCTTGAAGGCATTCTGGCACATGAACTCATCTTCCGCTCTTTCGGGCTTCAGATTCTCGAGCCCGTTGGCGGTCGCGAAAGCCTTCAGGACATCCTTCTTCACGCGAACGAAGTAGCGCATGACATCGGGCGGCTGAGCATCCAGTCCCGGGAGATCCCGATAATCGTCCACGGTGGGGATCATCTCGGACTTGGCGATGTCCAGGTAGGGAAGGATGAATTTCTCCTCCACCGCCCTGGCCACGGACTTGTCCTGAGGGTCGATGAGCGCGACCTGGAGCATATAATGGCTTTCCAGGATCTCGGGCGATACACCAAGGGCTTCGGGGACGAACCCCACGGCGGCGATGCCTCCGCCTTTGCCGTTTCCGCGGTTGTGCATCTGTTTGGAAGGTTCGAAAATGTGCTTGCCTCCTACGGGAATGGAGCAGGCAAAACCCGTTACTCCGCATCCTCCTTCTTCCTCGACCTTGGAATCGGGGATCGGGGGATATTCCTGGAGCAACCGTCGCCGGGAGGCCAGGATGCTGTCAGCAGCAGAGAGTCGTTGACTGTATGTCCTCATTCTACCGGTACTCCAATCTTCGTTGATCCTCGAGGGAGATAGGCTCACGATGGCCGAGCTCATCGCTGTCAATTGTAATCCAGGTGCCGCAAACAGTCGGTGCGCCCGACCAGTTCACGAACACTGCGCATTCCGAGCTTTCTCAGAATGTCAACCATCTGCTTGCGCCATGAGCCGTACAGGTTGTAAACCCGTTGCGTGCCCCAATCCACTTGGATGAGCTCGGCCAGTTCGGGATCCGTGGTCGCGATGCCGCGCGGGCAGCCACGGCCGCTCTCGCAGGAGCTGCATCGCGTGCATTCGAGAGCCACCATACCGGCCGTGCCTTCGACGACGCCGTCCGCTCCCAGGGCAATAGCCTTCATGACGTCATGGGCCGTTCGAATCCCGCCGCTGGCGATGAGGGTCACCTTGTCGCGCACGCCTTCTTCCACCAGGAATCGATGCACCTTGGGGATGGCGTACTCGATGGGCATGGCAATGTTCTTTTTGGCGATGTCAGGCGCCGCTCCCGTGCCGCCATAGCTGCCGTCGAGATGGACGATGTGGGCGCCCGCATAGTAGCTGCCGATGGCCACCATGTCGACGTCGGCCGGCGTGGAAACCTTGACCGACACCAGCGCCTTCGGATTCATGGCCTTGATCCAGTCCACGTGCTTCTTGTGATCCTCCACGGAATAAACGCTGTGGAACGGGAAGGGAGAGAACAGCGCACTGCCCTTCACCGCTTCCCGCATCCTGGCCACGGATTCGGTCACCTTATCCCCCAGCAGGTGTCCACCCAGCCCGGGTTTGGCGCCCTGCGCATATTTGAACTCGATGATTCGCACCCGCTGGATCGTTTCCTCCTTCACTCCAAAAAGCCCCGTCGCCACCTGGGTGATCATGTAGTCATCGTATGGGTAGAGGAAAGGGGGGTAACCTCCTTCTCCCGTACAGCCGAAAGTGCCCCACATCATGGCCGCTCTGGCCCGGGATATCATCGTACTGTCGCTCACGGAACCGAAAGACATGCCGCCCTGATAGACCGGGATACGGATGCTGATGCGGTGGGCGTTGTCGCCACGCTTATTGAGCTCGATGCTCGTGTCGATCTCGTCGGTCGACAATTCCTGCGGGGGCTTCTCCGGAAAACGAAAGCGCAGCTTGTCGAATCCGCCGCCCGAATTTCCCACCCGGTATTCCAGGTCCACATCGGGAAGTTCACCGGTTTCCGCTTGATACCAGGTGCTCATGAGCAGGTCGGCGGTCCAGCGAAAATCGCCCAGCGCCTTCATCTGGGGGTTGATCGCCACGCTCAGTGCTCCACTGGGGCACTTCTCGACGCAATAGTGGCCCTGGCTTCGGCACACATCGGGCCCCACGCACAGGTAGTCGCGCGGGGTGCCCATCCGCGTGCCCGCTTTGAAATGCACTCCGTACGGGCAGGTGACCACGCAGCCCGCACAGCTCTTACACTGCTGCCCGCGCTGCACCTTATATTTGCCGATGGTGTGTCGGAATCGTGAAGCTGTCTTCCTGATTTCTGCCTTCACGGTATGAGGTCTCCTTTTCTCAATCAAATGCGATACTGGCGACACCTGGAGCGCTGGGTTCCCCAACCGTTACCGGGGCATGCCGAACAGGGTCCCGAAAGTGTCGCGCTCGAGGTCCTCGAAGAACATCGCCCTCCCTGCTTCACCCCTTACACGGCGTACATCGCGGATACCCATGGCCCCCATCATTTCAATGAGCTGGCTCCACCAACTGCACATGAGATTGACGAGTCGCCGTTGACCGTACTCGGGATCGAGATTCTGGAGGTCCACGGGGCAGGTCTTGCCGCTCACGCAGCGTTTGCACACGCGGCATTCGAGGCCGATGAGCAGAGGCAGGTCAATGGCGGCGCCGTCGGCGCCGCACATGAGAACCTTGGGCAGATGCTCGGCCAGAGCTATTCCTCCGCTCACCAGCAGAGTGACCTGATCGCGGACTCCCTCATCCACCAGGTGGGTGTGGATGTCGCGCATCACGTCCTTGACGAAACGGGGGTTGTCTCCGTCCACGAATTCATTGCCCCGGTAGTCGGCAAAAAGGTGCACCACTTCCGCTCCG
>CAZEOY010000550.1:0-3040 GCA_964513835.1 uncultured Syntrophobacteraceae bacterium | reverse complement strand
GCGGCAGCCCACATCAAGTCTATATTGGTGGGGGGGAGTGCCCACATCATCATCGAGAATGGTCGCCTGATGCTCGGAACCTGGGAGCGAATCTTCCTGTGCGAGTTCGATGGTCCCAGAACCCGCAAGATCCGGATCAAGATCGTGAGCGATCCCCCAGCACCGCGGTGAGCCGGGGAACCTCTGAAATCGTAGACCCCGTAAAAGCGCCTGAGATCACCGTTCCTTGAGCCATGGGGGGCCCGATAATCAACGCTCAGGCTCCCGAGTCTGCCGCCTTTGCGGATCACCTGGATCCCAGCTTCAAAAGACCTGGCTGCTACGTAAAGTTTCTGGTTCCCGGTTGAAATCCCTTTTCATGGTTTCGGGTGGCCCGAAGGGCCATGAGGAACTGCTCTGAAAAGTTTCGGGTTCGGAGTTTCGAGCTCGAATCCAGCACCCCCTTGCCAGTTTACGACCTGGGGAGCACCCCGTCAGAACTTGGCGGCTTCCTCTTTTTTCTCTCGACCCAGTCCCTCCTGGTTGACAGCGACACCCTCCGACCTGAAACTCCTCTCCCAAGAATCCTTCATTACTCCGCTTCGAGAGGTCCTGGGCATGGGCTTGATGGACGTCCTTCGACGGAACAGAATGAAGACCGGCTGATCCATGCCTTGATGCAAGAAGACGGAGGTTCGGAATGCAAGACAAGGATCTCGTGATCAGTCAGTTGCCAACGTGGTGAGCGAGTTCACGGAATCAGAAAAAGAGGAGAGAGAATATGGCCAATCTTGCTTTCCAGAGTGTTCTGGCAACGGGAAGTCGTGAACTGGGAGATGCCAAAGGACCAAGTGGAGAGGGCGTTTATGACTACTTCTTTGAGGACATCGAGCTCCCAGGCTTTGTCGATCGTTCTGCACTGCTGGTTTTCGCAGCCAGACAGGTCGATCTGGATCGGAATTTCATCACCATCAATGCTCCGCCGGAGATCACCCATCTGAACTATGATGAGGCTCGGGAGAATGACTGTTACGTCTGGCGCATCCTCCCCAACCCGAGCGAAACGTGGATTCTGCAAACCCATCAGATCAATGTGGGCAAACTGAAACCTTTGGGAAACAGGCTGGGATTTCATACGCGAAATGAGAGGGGAGAGCAGTCACGAATCCGGGATGTTTTTGCCCTGGCGCGCGTATTTATCGTTTACTACTCTTCGGAATGATTTCCCGTAGCTGCAAGCGAACCGCATGCAATCCCGAGGTCAGAAGGTCTTCAGCTTTTGAATTAAAAATCAAATTGTTAGCATATCTCTTCAGACCCATGTCCAGTGAATGTCGAGCTCTAGCTGCCTCCTGCTCAAGTGTGGGCTGAGAAATAATTCTTTTCATCGCTTCAAACAAGTGCCATAGTCCCTCTCTATTTCTGTAGAGACGGTATACGAACAGTACAAATGGTGTCCGATCTTGATGAAATCAACATGGGGATTCTGAAATGGGAGAAAAGGCTTACAGAGTGGCGGTGGTGGGGGCAACCGGTGCCGTGGGGAACCTCATGGTTCAGGTGTTGGAGGAGCGTTCCTTTCCAGTGGCCGATCTCAAGCTCCTGGCTTCGGCTCGATCGGTTGGAAAAACCCTGCAGTTCAAAGGACGATCCATTCCGGTGGCAGAACTGCGCGAGGATTCATTCAAGGACGTCGAGGTGGCGCTCTTTTCGGCAGGTGGATCCGTGAGCAAGAAGTTTGGACCCATCGCCGTGGAATCCGGCTGCATCGTGATCGACAATTCCAGTGCGTTTCGAATGGATCCGGAAGTCCCTCTGGTGGTCCCCGAAGTCAACCCCGACGCCGTGATCCCTCGGCCCGGAATCATCGCGAATCCCAACTGCTCGACGATTCAGATGGTGGTGGCGCTTAAGCCCATCCAGGATGCCGTGGGCATCCGGCGGATTGTGGTCACAACCTTTCAGGCGGTCTCCGGCACTGGAAAGAGAGCGATTGAGGAGCTGCGAAAGCAGGTGGAGGACCTCGCCGGGGGAAGGCCTGTCACTCGCGAAGTTTACCCACACCAGATCGCTTTCAACTGTTTCCCGCACATCGGCGCTTTCCTCGACAACGGGTTCACTGAAGAAGAGATGAAAATGGTGAATGAGACGCGAAAAATCTTCAGCGATCCTGACATAGCCGTTTGCGCGACCACGGTGCGAATTCCCGTTTACTTCGGGCATTCGGAATCCGTGAATATCGAGACTCGACGCCCCATTTCCGTTGCGGAAGTACGGGAGCTGCTTTCCCGCGCCGACGGTGTGGTGGTGGTCGACGATCCTTTGCAGGCGGGGTACCCGCTTCCCATTCACGCAACCGGGAGGGATGAGACCTTTGTCGGACGGATCCGGAAGGATCCGTCCGTTGAGAACGGCCTTGCCATGTGGGTGGTTGCGGACAATATTCGAAAGGGGGCTGCCACCAACGCCGTTCAGATCGCCGAGCTCCTCATGGTCCGAGACATGATATAGAAGATGCGGATTGTTGCAGGGAAGTATCGGGGGCGTAGACTGGAATCACCGGGCACCCAAAGAATCCGCCCTACTGCAGACCGGGTGCGGGAAGCCCTCTTCAGCATCATTGCAGCCAGAGTCCCTGGAGCCCGGGTGCTCGATCTTTTCGCGGGCACAGGGGCATTAGGCCTGGAGGCCCTGAGTCGGGGAGCCGTCCAGGCCGTTTTTGTAGACCAGGATGCCGAGGCTGTGCACATCATCCGGACCAACGTCCGACGCCTGGGAGTGGCAGATCTGGTGGAAGTGTTTGGCGGAGAAGTGGGCCGGGTGGTCAAACGCCTGATCGAACGTCAAGCGCTTTTCGACATTCTCTTTATGGATCCGCCTTACGGAAAGGGCTACATCGAGAACACCCTGCCACTCCTCAGAGCGCTGGCTCATCCGGGAGCACTGTTGATTGCTGAGCATCCCGTCAAAGAGCTTCCCCCGGTAACCTCTGGCGATTGGCGTCATGTCGACACGAGGACTTACGGAGATACCGCCATCAGCTTCTATTCCAGAGAGACCG
>CAZEOY010000549.1:0-3044 GCA_964513835.1 uncultured Syntrophobacteraceae bacterium | reverse complement strand
GAGCGGGCCGTGGCAGCCAATGCGGCGCCTGTTCGAAATGAAGCAGGGGAAATCGTGGGAGGCGTCGTGGTGTTTCAGGACATCACGTCTCTCAAAGCTCTGGAGGCAGAACGGGCGCAGACCCTTTCCTTTTTCGCCCACGACATGAAATCCCCCCTCTTCGGCGCCGTGTCTTTCCTGGAGCGGCTTCTGGCAGGCAAGGCCGGTCCTTTGGACCCCCGACAGGAAGAGTACCTCTGCACGATTACCGGCCTTGTAAAGAGAGTGCTCTCCCTCACGGTGGACTTTCTGGACGTGGCGAGACTGGGAAAGGCTGGGGCCCCTTTGCTCAAGGCTTCGGTCGACGTCGAAGCGACCCTGGACAGGCTGGAGGCGGAATTCAAGGAACGGGCCCGCTGCAAGGGACTGGCCCTGGCCTTTCACGTCGAACGTCCTTTGCCCCGGTTGACCGGAGACGAACAACGGATTACACGGGTGATCGCAAACCTCCTGGACAATGCCATCAAGTTCAGCAGCACGGGAACGGTGGAACTGCGGGCATTCGCGTCGGTCGCAGGCCAGGCACTGACCGTAGAGGTGCTGGATCGGGGTCCGGGATTTTCGAAAAAGGATTTGGCCAAGCTCTTCAGTCCCTTCTACCGCGGCGACGCCGGCAAGGGGGTCGAGGGCACCGGACTGGGACTTGCCGCCGTGCGAGCCATTCCGGAAGCCCACGGTGGGAGCATTGCGGCAGGGAATCGCAAGGGAGGCGGTGCCTGCTTCCGCGTCACGCTTCCGCTGGAAACCGACTTTCCAGAGGAATAGCCCGTGGGGCACAGTTCGACGCAGCAGATGCCGAGCCGCCTTCACGACGGAGGGGATGGCGCCGGTTCGACTGAACAGAAAGGATGGTCTCAATGAGCGAGCATCGAGTGGTCTTTCAGCCGTACAACCGGGCGGTCGTCGCATCCGACGGGGACAATCTCATTCGCACGGCCATGGAAGCCGGTGTTCATGTCAATGCATCCTGCGGCGGAGCCGGAGTGTGCGGGAAATGCCGGGTGATCATCGAGAGCGGGACGGTTGAAGGCGGCGTGACGGAGAAGCTGAGTCCGGAAGACGTGGCCAAGGGGTATCGGCTGGCCTGCCAGAGCTCCATCCGGAGCGATGTTTCGGTGCGCATCCCCGTCGAATCGGAGGTCGACGCCAGTGTCCTCAACAAGCTGGCCACGCCCAGGAAGACCGCCCGGATTCACCAGGTGGACTTCGAGGAGCTCAAGGAACAGGGGCTCTTCATCCCGCCCGTTGAGAAACGCTACCTGGAGCTGCCTCCCCCGACCGACCAGGACCGCCTCCCGGACGTGACCCGGCTCATCAGCTTCCTCAAGGCCAGGCACAACGAGCATCGGCTGGTCGCCCGGCTGCCCGTGATCCGCAAGATTCCCGACCTGCTGCGCTCGAGCGGCTTCAAGGTGACGGCCACCCTCGCCCGCCCGGTGCAGCCCGGCCGGAAGACCCATATCATCAACATCGAGCCCGGAGACACCACCGGGCGCAACTTCGCCATCGCCATGGATATCGGGACCACCACGGTCTACGGGCAGCTCATCGATGTCATCAGCGGCGAAGTGCTGGCCCAGCACGGGGAGTTCAACGGTCAGATCAGCTACGGCGAAGACGTGCTGAGCCGCATCGTCTTTGCCGAAAAGCCCGGCGGCCTGGAAAAGCTGCACCAGGTGGTGATCGCGACCATCAATACCGTCATCCGGAAGATCGTCAAGGACTCCAAAGTCAGCGTGGAGGAGATCTCGAGCATCACCCTCGCCGGCAATACCACCATGACCCAGCTCTTCCTCAAGATCAACCCGCGCTACATCCGTTACGCACCGTACGTTCCCGCAGCCACGTTGTATCCTCCCATCACGGCCTCCACCCTCGGTCTGGAGCTGGGGGACCATGTGACGGCCCTCGTCTACCCGGCCATCTCCAGCTACGTGGGAGGCGACATCGTGGCCGGCGTCATGGGTGCCGGCCTTTACCGGACCGAAGAGGTGACCCTCTATCTCGACATCGGCACCAATGCCGAGATCGTGGTGGGCAACAAGGACTGGTTCGCCTGCGCCGCCTGTTCGGCCGGTCCCGCTTTCGAGGGGGGAGGCCTTCAGTTCGGCATGCGGGCCGCCAAAGGCGCCATCGAAGATTTCTCCATCGACCCGGTCACCCTGGAGCCCATGCTCATCACCGTCGGAAACGTCCGGCCCAAGGGAATCTGCGGATCAGGACTCATCACCATTGTGGCCACATTCCTGGAGCTCGGCATCATCGACAATCGGGGGAAATACCAGAGGGATCTGAAGACCCGGCGTATCCGGGAGAACGACGGGGTCTGGGAATACGTCCTGGCCTGGGCCGATGAGACCCAGATCGACCGCGACATCACTCTCAACGAAAACGACCTGGACAACCTCATCCGGGCCAAGGGGGCCATCTTCAGCGGCTACCAGACCTTGCTGGTAGAGGTCGGGCTCACCATCGAGAATCTCGACAAGATCGTTCTGGCCGGAGGCTTCGGAAGCTACGTGGACCTGGAAAAGGCCATGGTCATCGGGCTTCTTCCCGAAATCGATCCCGAGAAGATCTCCTACATCGGGAACGGGTCCCTCCTGGGCTGCCGCATGGGCTCCCTCACCAACCGACTGCGACGGGACGTGGTCGAGGTGACCAGGAAAATGACCAGCTTCGAGCTCTCCGACACCCCGTCCTATATGCATTATTACGTGGCCTCGCTCTTTCTCCCCCACACCAATATCGACCTCTTCCCGAGGTTCAAGGCCCGCATGGAGGCGAGAAAAGGGTTGCAGCCTTAACGGGGCTCCAAAGAAAGAATCCCCATGGCTCTCCATTATCCCCAAGCACGATCATGAACGCTGCGACACGGAGGAGACCGATGCGGTGCAGCATCGGAGGACCGCTCACTCCGCAGATGGCCCGCCGATCCCCCGCGCCAGCCGTCCCAGGGTCTCGATGGCCTGGACGAGGCGGTCTCCCCCTCGCTGCCAGTTGAA
>CAZEOY010000548.1:0-3047 GCA_964513835.1 uncultured Syntrophobacteraceae bacterium | reverse complement strand
ATGTGACCCCCAACAAGTATATTACGGGGATCATCACCGAAGTGGGTATCCTGGAAAAACCTTATGGAAAGGCCATTCGAAAGGCTCTGGAGGAGTAGCGGACCGAGGAGATCCCAGGGCTCCGCATCAAACCTTCCTGGAAGACACCAGCCGCGCGAAATGCTCGAACGAGCGGTCGTAGGCTCGTTCGGCGTCTTTGGGAAAACAGCAGGCGGGGAGCTGCCTGCTCTTCAGGTGATACTGCAGGCACTCGCAGCAGATGCCCTTCCTGGAGCAGGGTTCATAGCTGCAATTGCAGTGTTGCAGGTTCTGATCTTTCTTGCATTCCATGGCGGGATCCCTCAATGAGCCTCATGCCTGGCCTTGTCGCCCTTGGCGATCACGAAGCTCATGATGCAGAGCAGCACGACTTCCCAGATGATGACTGCAGTCCACTTCTCGAAAAAATGCCAGAACAGCCCTCCACCGACTATGGCCGGAACCACGGTGAGGATCATCATGCCCATGATCCATGCCCAGTTCATCTCCAAATCCCTCCATCAGAAAGTGAATGCGTCGATTCCCATGTTCCAGCGGTTTGACGATCTTACCTGCCGCATGAGCACACTCCTGCGCTCGACAACCCCTCCAAAACGAAGGCTGCCCTTCATTTCCTAGCACAACAGCCTGTCCCTTTCAACAGGACTTTGCTGAAAGACGGATTCCTGCGATTCCTTCAGTGCCAGCATTGCATGGCTCCCGGTCGCCGGATGGTCAAATCCTCCCATGGCGTGCGATCCCCGGGCGCTACCCGGCATCGGCTTTCAGGCGTGCGATAATCTTTTGCAGGGCTACCCGTGAGAGCCCACTCTGCCGGGCGGCCTCGGAGATGTTGCCGCCGGTGGCTTGGAGCAGATCTCGAACGTAGGTTTGGGTGAACTGGCTCACAAGGCGGGATTTGGCTTCCTTGTAGGATTGGATGCGGCTTGCCGACGGCAGGGGCAGGGGGATCTGGCCGGCTTCGACCAGGCGCAAGGACTGCAGATCGATCACCTCGCCGGCGCAATAGACGGCCAGGCGGCGCATCATATTCTGAAGCTCACGGACGTTTCCCGGCCACTCACGATGCTTGAGCCACTCCAGGACCTCGGACGTGGCGAACTTTTCGACGGTTCGCAATTCGTTGCAGGTTTTCTTGAGGAAGTACTGTGCCAGGAGGGGAATGTCCTCGATGCGCTCCCTCAAGGGCGGAACAGCCACCGTCAGAACATTCAGCCTGTAGTAGAGATCCTCTCGGAAAGTATGCTGGAGGATCTTTTCCTCCAGGTTCTGATTGGTGGAGGCCACAACCCGGACATCCACGTGCAGTGCACGATCGGCGCCCACAGGCCGGATCTCCTGCTCCTGCAGCACCCTCAGGAGCTTGGTCTGGACACTGTGGGAAATATCACCGATTTCATCCAGGTGGATGGTGCCCCCGTGAGCCTGAAGAAAAAGGCCGCGGCGACTGCGGTCCGCTCCGGTGAAAGCGCCCTTCTCGTGGCCGAAGAGCTCGCTTTCCAGCAGGTTTTCGGGAATGGCCGGGCAATTCACTGACAGACAGGGTTTTGCCGCTCGCGGCGAATGAATATGAATCAACCGGACCACAAGTTCCTTACCGGACCCGGACTCTCCTCGCACCAGTACCGGGTAATCGTTGCGCGCCACTGCGGCGACCGCGGTCCGCAGGCGCACCATGCCGGGGCTCTCTCCCACCAGCGCGGGACCGCTCGTCTCAAGTAATTCTCGCAGCCTGGCGTTTTCCTGTGTCAGGCGGCTGCGTTCGAGTCCGCGTCGTACGACGCAAGACAGGACGCTTTTTTCAACCGGTTTGGTCAAGAAATCGTATGCACCCAGTTTGACGGCTTCCACGGCCGTCTCGATGGCCCCATAGGCGGTCAGAACAACGGCGGCCAGGGTCGGAGCCAGTTCCAGGGCGCGGCCCAAGAGCGAAATCCCGTCCATGCCGGGCATGCGAAGGTCGGTGATCATGAGGTCGGCTCCGCGGGCATTGAGCTCGGCAAGCGCCTCTTCGCCGCTTCCGGCACAAACGCATTCCACGTCCGGGAATTCGGCTGATATCAGCCTGCAGAGGCCACGGGCAAAGTCCATCTCATCATCGACAATCAGGATGCGACCAACATCTCGGAGATCTAATCGATTTGGGGGATCCAACTGCATGTTGTACGGCTTCCTCTTTCAGCCGGTTCTTTCGGGAAGTGGAGGACAAAGCAGGCGCCACCCTCCGGGTTGTTGAAGGCTTCCACCCGTCCTCCCAAGTCCTGCAAGAATCCGTAGATCACCGTCAGCCCGAGTCCGACGCCCTTTCCGGCCTCCTTGGTCGTGAAGAAGGGGTCGAAGATGTGGGGCAGGTCGTCCTTGGCCAGGCCGGACCCATTGTCGCTCACCGTCAAGACCACCTCGTCCCGATGGGTGTCGTAGCGAAGAGCGACAATGATCTGACCGTCCTGAACAGGCAGGGCATCCAGGGCGTTGAGGAGCAGATTCGCCATGATCTGCTCCACCATCTGCGGATCTGCGCTGTTGACGGGGGGAATCTCGCCATCGGACTCCAGTCGGATCGTTGCGCGTCTCTTTTCCGCCTGCACGGTGAAAACACGGGTCACCGCTTCGGCAGTGGCCCGGATGTCCGTATGGCGGCCGGTCGTCGCCTTTGGCCGGGCGAAGTCGAGCAGACTGCGCAATACCTCGCGCGCCTGCCTCGTATGGCGGATGATCACATCGAGGTCATCCATCTGTTCCGGCCTGGCAGCTTGTTTGAGCAGTTCGGCGTAACACAGAATGACACCCAGGGGGTTGTTGATTTCGTGCGCAAGACCGGAAGCGAGCTTCCCGACCGTTGCCATTTTTTCCGACCGGCTCACCTGCTCGAGCATTCGGCGCTGCTCCGTGACTTCACTCACGTGCACCACCATCCGACGGCTGTCCCTATCTGCCAGCGGATGCAGCCCCAACAGAAAAATCCGTCCCGAGGTGAGCTTGATTTCCGGGAGTTGCAGCATTTCGTT
>CAZEOY010000547.1:0-3049 GCA_964513835.1 uncultured Syntrophobacteraceae bacterium | reverse complement strand
TACCGGGAGCTCTCACACATCCTGGATCTCAAAGACAGTGTCACTTTGTTCACGGTCGACAACGAGCTGATTCTCGACAACCGTTCGCTATTCTCGTCAGGCCAGACCGTGGAACGGTTCGTCCGGGTGATCCGAGAAAAGGGAGTGGAACGCATCACCTTCCTGAAGGGATTATCATGGGGGGAGCTCCAGGCGTTCATCGGGGATCTGGCATCCAGGGAGACTGCTGCTGTGCGCTCGTGGCCCTTCATCAAGCTCGGCTACGTCGAGATCAGGGTCAAATCCCAGGCGGCACAGGCTTCACGGTCTGACCAACCGTCCAGATCCGGAGAGGCCGGGGACGGCGTCAGCTTTCTGAGCACTATGGATGAACGAGATATCGAGCGGATCAGAGATCTTTATCTCCTGGCGCAAGAGCGCAAACAGATCAGCATCCGTGACGTCGACGATGTGATCCGGAAGCTCATCTTCGAAATCCAGATGAACGTGACCCCCCTCAGCCTGCTCGCTACGGTCAAATGCAACGATGAATACACTTTCACCCATGTCGTCAACGTATGCATTCTGACGCTTATACAGGCCCAGAAACTGGGTTTTCAGGGCAAACAGCTCTACGATATCGGGATGGCCGCCCTGCTCCACGATGTGGGAAAGAATTTCATTCCCGAAGAGATTCTGAGCAAACCCGGCAGGCTGACAGCCGAAGAACGGGCCGTCATCGAGACGCACCCCGTCAAAGGCGGGCGCTACCTGATGGAGGTCGGAGATGTCCCCAAGATCGCGATACTTGCCGCCATGGAGCATCATCTCCGTTTTGACGGTTCAGGCTATCCTGCCATCAAACCGGGCTGGAAGCCCAATATCGTGGCCCAACTGATCACCATAGCGGATGTATTCGATGCCTTGAGGAGCCGCCGCTCTTACAGCGCCCCCAAGCCGATGGACAAGGTTGTCGGCATTCTGAACGAGGAAAAAGGAACCACGTTCAATCCCATTCTCGTCGAGAGCTTCCTGGAGATTGTCGCCCCGGAGCTCACCCTGTCGCATTTTCCGGAGAAGGGTGAGGCAGGGATTGTCGTGGCCGGCGCACCATTGAACCGTCCGCCCCCTCCCCAAACGTGCCCGCTCACCCCTTGATCGTCATCCAGTCCCTGCCGCTCACCTCGCCTCTATATGCAGCTCGATGCTGATCAGATCGAACACCAGATGCATTCCCAGGTGCTCGAAATAGCGGCTCGATCCGTAGATGATTTCCCACTGAGTGCGATCGATGTCGAAGTGAGCCTCCGCCACGAAGGCTCCATCCCCCAGGTTGTTCAGAGTCGCGTCGAACGCGATGTCCTTCCTCAACCCGCGAAGCTCCAGGTCGCCCATCACTCGGATGTTGGGAGCGCTCAAGGTCGGTTCGTCCACGAAATGCCCCGACTGAATGGTGAACCTGGCCGTCGGGAATCTCTGCACGAAGAAAAAATCATCCGACGCCAGGTGCGCTTCGAGCACCTCCCTCAACGGGTCACCCGCCAGGCTGTCGTTGACAATGGATTGCATGTCCAGGGTGAAAGAACCGGTGATGTTCCCATCACGGATGCTGATGGATCCTTCGGACAACCTCAAAGTTCCGAAATGCCGCGTGTTGGGATTGCGCCCCACCCATTCGACGACACTCTTTTCCGTGTCCACCCTGTAGAGCCGGTCTTCCAAACGAAGGCCGGGTGTTTCGATCACGACCTCCGGGGCATCCCCTTCCAGCCTGCCACCCATTTCACGCCAGGATTTCATGCCCCCCGCCATGGCGAATACATTCCCGTACCCCGCCCGGACCAGTTTCTCCGCTGCCACCAGAGCCTCCAGGGACCGCTCGCTGGATCCGTAGACAACCACGAGTCTTTCCTTGTCCGGCACAATCTCTGCCATCCTGTCGAGGAAAATCACCTGGTAGACGCAGGCATTCTGAGCTCCCGGCAGATGCGCACCCGCATAGTGCTCCTCAGGAAGCGTGTCGACAATGACCAGATCCTTCTTCTCTTCGACCCAACCAGCCAGTTCCTTCGCCGTGATGACCCGGAATTCCCCAGTATGTTCCATATCCAGACCCTCCACTTCGGCAGCACACGGGAACCACTCCTTCACCTGGAATTGACCGTTCCTGCACCCCCCAGCCCCAGCTTCCGGCAAAGACGGGCCAGGGCTTCCTGCTCTGCAACAGTCAGACAGCGCATTTCGCGCACAATGCCTTCCACGTGACGAGGAAAGATGCGTCCGACGAGCTCATATCCCTTCCGTGTGAGCTCAACGGTGACATAGCGACGGTCTGCCCCTTGCCGCTGACGCAACACGAGCCATCTCCTCTCGAGATTCCCCATGATGAGGGTCACATTTCCGCCGCTCATGAACATCTTCCGAGCTATGACGCTCTGGTGAAGGGGCCCCAGGTGGTATAACCCCTCCAGGACGGCGAACTGGCTCGAGGAAAGTCCTGATTTCCGCAGGTGACCCTCTGTTCGCCCTCTCACCGAATTGGCTGCCCGCATGAGCTTGACATAGACATCCAGAGCCCTGACCTCTTCCAATGTCCCGTTGTACCTGGTAGGCATCGTGACAGAGTCCCCCTGCATGGATTGTTTCAATGTTAAAATAATAGGGGACCCGTCTGAGTCAAGGACACCCGCAGGAACGGATGAACTTGCGGATCATGCCCCCCCGTTCTATCGAGTCGCTTCAAACGGCGCTCACTTTTGTGTATATCGATTCTACGGAAAGCGGATGGGGCGCGCAAGCTGTCTGCAGACGTCCAAAAAGAGACAAGATCTGACCTGGCTTTCAGGAGAGCAGGATGATTCCGCCAAAAGAGTTCATCAGGAAGATCAGCCCATTCTCATACCTATCCGATCAGGAGCTGAATTCCCTGATGGAGGGACTGGAAGTCGATCTCTATCCCAAAGGGAAGGTGATCCTGGAGAAGGGGCAGCGACGCACCCATGTCTACATGGTCTACACGGGGCTCGTGGGGCTTTTCGACGGGGAAACCCCCCTGGACTACTTCTCGCGC
>CAZEOY010000546.1:0-3050 GCA_964513835.1 uncultured Syntrophobacteraceae bacterium | reverse complement strand
CTTGGAGCATGAGCGGCGGGAGGGATTCATCCTCTGGGTGATGGGTCCTGCAGTGACATTCGACCGCGACGCTCGCATCTCCTTTGTAAAAATCGTCGAAGGCGGCTTTGTGAATGCCGTGATGGCGGGCAACGCCCTGGCCGTACATGATCTGGAAGCAGAGCTTCTCGGAACCGCCCTCGGCCAGGAAATATACACAAAACGCCACGTGCCGCTGGGCCATTACCACCATTTGGACGCCATCAACCGGATCCGGAGGGAGGGTTCCATTCGCCGGGCAGTGGAGTCAGGTGTCGTTCGAAACGGCATTATGGCGTCGCTCATACGAGAGCAAGTCCCCTACGTCCTCGCCGGTTCAATCCGAGATGACGGCCCCCTCCCCGAAGTTGTGGCAGACGTCTACGAGGCTCAGGACAAAATGCGTCGCTTGGCTTCGCGCGCCACCACCGTCGTCGCCATGGCCACCCAGCTCCATGCCATCGCGGTCGGCAACCTCCTTCCCTCCTACCGTGTGATGGAAGATGAACGGATCAGGCCGGTTTATTTTTACAGTGTCGACATGTCGGAGTTCGCCACCAACAAGCTCGCAAACCGGGGCTCCCTGACGGCCCGATCCATTCTGACCAATGTCCAGGACTTCATCGTGACCCTCGCCCGCGGCCTTTTGTCAAAATGTACTCCATGAGCATTCTCAAAATGGACAATTGAGATGCCAGCCCTTCCCCAAGGGCCCCGGCATCACGGCGATGCACCCGGGGAGGAAGTTCCATCTGCCGTAGCTGAACCATGGCGGCGGATCTGAGATCTGCAGTCTTGCTGACCTTCTCACCCACCCTTTCTGCTTGTTGGGCCGATGTCCTCAGGTTCCCGGAGACCTTGGAGACGATTCGCAGTCCAAAAATCCTTGGAGATAATGCAAAGGTGGTCGCTTGACCGATCGGGCGCTGAGCCACTATACTGCTTTTCGCTCTGTTGAAGAAGTGTGCCGCATATCAGAAGGTATCCCAAATCGAACTGGACGCTACGAGGAGGAAACATGTCCGAAGCTGTATCCGATTCGCCTGTTCTGAACGCCATTCTCAGCCGCCGCAGTGTCCGTCATTTCACTGAAGCATCGGTCGACAAGGGACTCGTGACGGAGGCCCTCAAAGCTGCATCCTGGGCGCCGTCGGGACTCAACAATCAGCCATGGCGTTTCGGTGTCATCAGAGATCCCGATTTGAAAGGCCGGCTGGGGGGATTGACCCGCTACACCAACGTTCTGAAATCTGCGTCGGTGCTCGTCGCGTTCTTCCTCGATAAAGACAGCTCCTACGATTACGTTAAGGATTGTCAGGCCGTTGGTGCGGCCATCCAGAACTTCCTGCTTGCCCTGCATGCGCGTGAAGTGGGGGCGGTATGGATCGGCGAGATTCTGAAAAACAGGGATGAAGTCCTGCGCATTCTGCAACTGCCCGATCGGCTCGAGCTCATGTCGATTGTAGCCTTGGGGCATCCGGCTCACCGAAATCAGAGCTCGCACCGCCGTCCCATCGAGGAGCTCATTCTGTTCGAGAAATGAGGGCGAATCCTCATCAAAGGGCTCGTACCGGACAGATCCTGTCGGAGCCGTACTCCGGAGAGAAGTCTTACGAAGCAAAGGGAGTGTTCATGATCTTCGAATCGTTTGTCGTAGGGATGCTGCAGACCAATTGTTACCTTGTAGGAGACGAGGCGTCACGCAAGGCTGTGGTGATCGATCCGGGCGGTGAGAGCAAGAGGATTGCTCAGCGATTGAGGGAGAATAACCTTGAATTGAGCAGCATTTTGAACACGCATGCCCACTTCGATCACGTCATGGAAGCCTGGCTCCTGAAGCAAATGGTCGGAGGAGAGATCGTCATGCATCCCGGGGACGAAGCACTCTTGTCCGACAGAATGGTGGGAATGGGGGCGGTTCTGAAGAATGCCGGCGACATGGCAGCCATCAAGGTCGATCGTCATATCCTCGAGGGGGACCGCATACAGGTTGGCTCTCTCCTTTTCGAGGTGATCGAGACGCCTGGCCACACACCAGGACACGTATCCTTCTACATGGCTGCGGAGAAGATGTTGTTTGTCGGGGATACGCTGTTCGCCGGCTCCATAGGCCGAACGGATTTCCCCGGAGGCTCTTATGACCAGCTCATCCGATCCGTGAGAGAAAAGGTCTTTCCGCTTCCGGGGGAAACAGTGGTTTATCCGGGCCACGGGCCTGAAACCACCGTCGAAAGGGAGAAGCTGACGAATCCTTTCTTTTGATGGCTGGTGTCCGGCTCCGGCCTTGCGGGCCGCCCCTGCGCCCCATGCAAAAATGGCCCGAGCCCGGAGGGATGTACCTGGCGGTGCGGATCATTGATGGATGGGTGAAGGGATAATGACGTGCCCGGGAATCCTTCGGAGAGGGAGAGCTCTGCACCAAGAGACCTGGACACAGATGGAAACTGACGGGAGGAACGGGAATGAGAAATCTGAAACGTGTGAGGTCGAACGGATGGACCGGGCGGTATGTCGTATTTCTGTTCGCGCTGCTGGTTCTCTTCGGTTGCGCAGGCACCAAGAAGGGGAGTGCGCCCCCACCCAATCCCCTTGTTCAGTCGTCCGACCTCCCCCCTGATTCGTCATCTCCCCCGCCGCCTCCCATGACCATGGGAAGCCGCCCCATGGTTTTGGATTTTCAGGACGTTCCCGTGCCTCAGGAGCTGAGTCGAATCGATGGGGAATCGTTTGTTTTCCAGTCGGGCAACCTGACGGTTGGCCTCATGACCTTGCGTGGATTGCGCGTCGACGTTCAGTCCATCATCAACTTCTATCGCATTGCAATGCCCCGGGAGAACTGGAAGCCGAAGGGAGGGTTCAATGCCAAGAAGACGCTCCTGATATTTGAGAAGCCGGATAAGACCTGCGTCATCAACATCTATGAAAAACTGTTTCGAACTTACGTCGAGGTGTACGTGGCCCCGATGAGTGGTGCGATTTAGAGACTATCTCAAAACCCTCCGATACCGTCACCCCGGCGAAAGCCGGGGTCC
>CAZEOY010000545.1:0-3051 GCA_964513835.1 uncultured Syntrophobacteraceae bacterium | reverse complement strand
ACCCGAGTCCTGAGCTCAGGGGATGAGGTGATCGTGGATGCCACCCATTGCAGAATCTACCGCGGGAGCATCGAAGAGCTCGCGAGCAGGCGATGCGAAGTTGCCCGCGACACGTCTCAAACACCTGCCATGAAGCGGCTGAGGCGGCTCCTCAACCATATTTCCCCGCTCCATCTCACCTCCCCCGAGTCACCCGACTTCACGGCATCCAACTGTCGAACATTCCATGATATCCTGCGTTTCGCCCACGAGAAGGCCATCATGGAGATGTTCTCTCTGGCCGAGGAGAGGGGAGCCAAAACCCGGGGGACCAGAAAGCTCCTGAGCGACCTGCCCATCACCCTTTACCTGCTGGATCTCGGCGATGGCATCGATACGGAACGAGCCCAGGGTGAGGAGATCACCCTTGATGAGGTGAAGAGTCGGCCCCTTCAGGCTCTATGGAGCGGCCTCGGCCATCCGGGCCTCAGCTGGGCCAGCCGCCCCCAACCCTTGGACCTGGGAGCCTTGGAACAGGTAACTGCAGGAGGCGGCATCATCGGCCTCGAATCAGGAATGCTCGCTAGCTTCGCCATCGTCTCCCAGGACTACATGAACATCAACATCCGCTTTGGGTTCCATTTTGTCGTCGTGGACACTCTGTGCGGTCCGACACCCAGCGAAAACTACATCTCCTTTCGATTCGAAGGAGGCGGAGGTGTTCCGGAGGGAAGGCAGCTTCGAGGCCTGTTGCTGGCCAAAGTGCTTGAATTATCCGGGTTTGAGACAGCAGCCGAACAAGACGTCATCATTGCGCGCGTCCGCGAACAGGAATGGGACTCCATCCAGAAAAGGCTTTCCATCCTGGGCCGTTTACTGGCATTTACCCCCTTGATGGACATGGAAATGCACGATCCCGATGACGTGGATCGACTCGTGAGCGAATTCATGGAAATGGATGAAGATGCTCATGGCTGAAGATGCCTACAAGCTCACTTGGATCACGGATCACCTGGCCGTCGGACATGCGCCCATGTCCTACGCCGAGCTGGAATCCATCAAGGAACAGGGCGTCGACGCCATCGTCAACCTCTGCGCGGAATACTGCGATCTGCACGAGATCGAGAAGGACTCCGGATTCCAGGTTTATTACCTGCCCATCCGGGACGACCATGCACCCGACCCCATGGAGGTGGAAAAGGCTTTGGAATGGCTGGACGAAGCCATCTACCTGGGCAAGAAAGTCTTTGTGCATTGCCGGCTCGGGATCGGGAGGACCGGGACTTTCATCACCTCCTACCTGCTTCGGCGGGGTTTCGGGCTCAAGCTTGCCGAAAAACAGATGAAAAAGGCGCGATCCACTCCAACCAGCTTCAGTCAGTGGAGGTTTCTCAGGAAGTACGACAAAAAAGCAGGGAGACTGACCATTCGCGAGCCATCCCTCGAGACGGGGGGGCGCCGCATCGA
Organism: uncultured Syntrophobacteraceae bacterium; assembly: GCA_964513835.1. Lineage (GTDB taxonomy): Bacteria > Desulfobacterota > Syntrophobacteria > Syntrophobacterales > Syntrophobacteraceae > JALOOX01. The sequence goes on along the minus strand of CAZEOY010000545.1, from coordinate 1,605 downwards.
CCTCAGCCCCTATTTCGACGAATACGAAAGTGTCGTCCAGGAGGCACAAAACCAGCTCGGCCTGCAAGTCGCCGAAGATCTCGAACATGTCGACAGCGTGGAATGCGAAGACGGCTCTTGCGCGAGAGTCCTCATTCTTCAACTCGTGGAGGCTGCCTACCTGCTCCACCACCTCAACCGGAGACTTTCCCAGGAAGCACGGCTGCAGATCATCCAACGCGCATTGACGGCCCATTGCGCCCTGCTCGGCGCTTCACCACCCAGGGCTTCTGCCGGGGTTGCCGTACTGATTACGGAATCTTCCGAAGGTGACCTGGGAGATGTGTGCCTCTTCGGTAATGGAGAGCCTGCGGAATACGTCTGTCCTCTCCATCAGGAAGGGAAGTGCCTGGCCGGGAGCCACCGCCCCATCGGCTGCCGCGTGTGGAGCGCCAATCCTCTTCTCACGCGTGAGGCCGGGCAGGGAACGGCCTGTGACACGGAAGCCGACCTCACACCCGGTTCGCGATCCATCCAGATCTCAGCCAACGAGGCCCTCTTCGAGATTTCCAGACGGTTCTTTTTCGCTCTCAATGGGAGATTTCTCGATGAGTGCTGCCTGATCTTTCCCCTCACCGAGGTCGTGTCGGGCAAGTATGTGCAGTCCTACTTCCGGGTCCTGGCGAGCACAGGAGCCACGATAAACTGAGCCCTTCCTCAGTCCTCGATCCACCCATAACGATGATCGGGATCACCCGCCTGAGCAAAGTCCGAACCTGAAACTCGAAACCCGAAACTTGAGCCTCTTAAAGAATCAGGAGCCCCTGGCCGGGCGCGTCTTCAGGACGACGGCGGGCCGCGTCGGGTCGTCGGTGACCACGATGGCGGACTTCACGTCGCTCTCGTCGCACCCTTTGGGATTCAGCGTGATGGTGATCACGCCCTCTTTCCCCGCAGGGATGGATTGGTCGTAGCGGTCGACGGACCCCCCGCAGCTGGAAATCACCCGTTGGATCCGGAGAGGCGCCCTGCTCGTGTTCCTGATGACAAACCTATGGACCACGGTTTCGCCGGCGGGCTTCTGCGGCACAGCATCAGCCGGGTTGGGAGCTTCCGCCCGGGGCGTCGGGGAGGAGGCAGCTTCGGCACTCTGGGCTGCGCTCAGCGCTGCTCGATATTCATCCAGTTCGGTCAGACTGCACATGGCAGGCTCCTCGTCCTTGAAAAGCCCGAGGCCCAAAGGATTAAGTTTCGTCCAGCTGCACCCCGAGGAAACGAGGAGCAAGAGAACCAATATCGCAGTCCTTGAACTCCGTTGCATTTCCTGTCTCCCTTTGTCAGTTGTGTGCTGAAATGATTCCATTCGCACCAGAAACAGCATTGAAGCAACTGCCTCCCAGAAAGCTGAAACATTCATGCACCATCCATTACGCACATCCTACTAGGATTTCAAGCTTTTTTTTCATCGATGCACTTGAATCCAAAAGCCCTGCGTCAGGAGTTTGAAGTTATACTGAAGGGTCAAGCCCCCCCACTTGCAGACAATCCACTCATCACTCCCTCGTGAAGCTTCTCCAGGGGCGGCGCCAGGACCCTGCCGGTCTGCCTCCGGACAATCTCCGCTTC
>CAZEOY010000544.1:0-3060 GCA_964513835.1 uncultured Syntrophobacteraceae bacterium | reverse complement strand
GTGAGCCCCTGGCGCACATCCAGAGAGATCTCCTCCCAGCGGGAGGACATGACCTCGATGCCCGGCAGGTTCAGGCGGGACAGCAGCACGCGCAGGAAGCTGACCTTCTTTCGATGAGATTCTGCAAGAGTCATGTGGACCTCGGGAAACAGAATCTTGAGGACCACTCCGGGAAAACCTGCGCCACTCCCGACGTCCAGGATCCTTCCCTTCTGTGGAAGCCATCGGCCGGGAATGAGCGAATCGAGGACGTGGCGGGCCAGGATGTCCGCCGGGTCGGTGATCCGGGTGAGGTTGATGGTGCGGTTCCACTCCAGCATGAGCTCGATATGCTGGAAGGCGAGCTCGGCCTGATCAGGGGTGAACGGATTTCCGGCGTCCCTTGTCAGGGCGAGCAAGGCATTTGTGAACCTGGATTGATCCATTACCGCCCCGGGTCCGGTCTTGCGCCGTGCGATCATTCGCTCACCCCCCCCCGTCCGATGGTCGGCATCATTTCATTTTGACCCGTCCAAAATGAAAGGCGCTCCTCGCTCGCCCGAGTTCATCGATAAAAAAAGCTCCAGCCCTCCCATAATGACACCATTAGCGACGCCATTATCCCTCATATTGCCACCGACTGGCGAGCCTCATCTGATCAATTGCCCAAAACGGTACGCAGATACGCGCATCGTCATTGTGACCCCCTTTATTGACCCCTCTCCCCCTGCCACAAGCTTTGAGGCCGGGATTTCTGCAGCCAGACCCCAGAATCGGCTGTCCGTTGGATGGGAATCCTGAAGGTCGTGCGATGGGAGACCTCGGATGTGTTACTCATGAAATAATGGCAACAGGAGGCCGCAACGCGTTGGAAGTTCTCAACAGTTGTGAGCTCTATGATCCAGCCATCGGGACGTGGTACTCCACATGGCCCATGAAGACTGCCCGTTGCCGGCACTCGGCTGCTCTTCTGCCCGACGGCAGGGTGCTCGTTTCGGACGGGGAAGACTCCAAGGGGGATCGGCTTCTGGATGCTGAGATCTACGATCCTTCGAATCGCAGGTGGAGCGATGCCGGGGATCTGAATGGTCTCTGTTCTTCCCGCGCCACAGCCCTTTTGCCCGGTGGGAAATTCCTGATGACGGGTGGCTTTCATCCCGGTACCGGCTACCTTAACAATTGCAGTGCATTTGAACTTTCATCTCACACTCTGAGCCGCTTCGCTCCTTTGAACATCACTCTGAAGGATCACACCGCGACTGCTATGCCGGGCGGCCGAATACTGGTTGCGGGCGGCTTTGATTTCGCGGGCCGTTATCTCTCCGGTGCCGAGATGTATGATTCTGCCGCAGGGGCATGGGTAGTCCTGCGGCCGACCATGGCGCTCGCACGATCCTTACACGCCGCTGCACGCCTGCCTGATGGCCGTGTACTCGTTGCCGGAGGCTTCAATCCCAAAGAGGGTGGTTATCTCAACAGCTGTGAGATTTTCGATCCGGAAGCAGGCATATGGAATTAGGTGGATGATGACGGTTCACTTGGAGTCAGGAGAGGCTCCAGGAGCTGAAAACATGACCTGGATCCGGAGAATGGGGCTGGGCTGATGCTGATACCAATTTCAAGAGGCTTTTCAATTACCCTCAGGATCACGCCACGGACCTGGTGCTTACTGCAGACAATCCTCAAGACGCTGCAACGATCGCTGCCACGATAACCCGGCTCTTACCCGAATCTCGGCCGATCCTCAGAGATGAGATCCTCGACACATACGGCAAGTATCTTGGCTGGCGTGGCGGGCTGGTTAGCGTGGTTTTTTGGGGAGCCATGCTGGCATTCATTATCCTGATGTCCGACAAGGCAACGGGGGCTGGAGCCGAACAGACCAGGGAAGCCGGTATTCTTAAAGCTCTGGGATGGAAGACATTCGATATCGTGCTCATGAGATTCTGGGAGGGAATCATCGTTTCGCTCTCGGCATTCTTTCTGGGAGTCCTCCTGGCCCATCTGCATGTTTATTTCGGCTCCTCCATGATTTTCAAGATTGTCCTCAAGGATGGGCGGTGCCCGATCCGCAATTCAAACTCACCCCCTTCATTCGGTTGCAGCATGTGGCTGTCATCTTTTTCTTCACAGTCATTCCCCACGTACTCGTCACGGTAATCCCATTCTGGAAGACTGCCGCTATTGATCCGGATTCTGTGATGAGAACGTGAACAGTGGGTTGATCGGAAGAATGTCCGTCCATGGAACATAAGTGATTAAAATCACATTATAAATGATTCATTATCCGAACGCCGGACATAATCATTGGAGCGCCATCGTGATCCTGTGCCTCGTGTGAAAGGAATCCGGAAGATTCGCGCGCGTCGTTGATGAGTCCGGGCTCACTTCCCGATACAAAAATCTCCGAAAATGCGATCGAGGAGTGCGTCGTCCCACTGCAGCCCGAGGATTCTCTCCAGTTCTCGGCGGGCCTGATCCAGCTCAAAGCTCACCAGCTCCCCAAAGGTTTGTGTGTTGAAAAGAGACATGGCTCTGCCCAGGTATTCGACGGCCCGGTCCAGAGATTGCTTCTGGCGCAGGTTGGGAACGATGCCGCCTGAAGATGCCGTGTGCAGGGGTTGATCGAGGAAACGCTCCTTCAAGGTGGCTCTCAGGATCTCCAGGTCAACGTACGACAACTCGTCCTGATGCAGGTTGGATGGTAGTCGTCGGAGAGGCTGTGACTACAACTACCTTCTGCTTTGCTCCACAATCACCTATCTACGAGCTGACTCGATGGAAGGACTCTGCATGGACCTCTGATGGAGTGAGGTACTCCTATGAGTTCGGTGGTGACGACGGCTCAGGAATTACGAACCGACTCAGACGTCTCGATTGGCTGACCATGCAGTGGACTGAACTCACTGCTGGGTGTACTGCTCGTGCGGATGCAGGTATTGGAACGTCTGCTGGATTCCTCTACATCGTTGGAGGAAAGGATTCGGCAGGAACACTGCTCAACTCTATGTGTGTTTACAACTCCTGGACTGATACATGGACAGCAGCAGCAGCTAGTCCGTTTACAGCAGGATATGACCA
>CAZEOY010000543.1:2197-3064 GCA_964513835.1 uncultured Syntrophobacteraceae bacterium | reverse complement strand
TGAACGTCACGGGGATTCCCATCTCGGTCCATGCCTCGACCACCTTCGGCCGGGAGCTGGGATCGCTCTACGGGATGCCGAAGCTGCTCAAGGAGCAGATGGACAGCGGAAAGCTCTGGGACCTCGACAGTGGCGAAGTGGACGAGTCCAGGTTCGAGCAGGTGGAAAACCGCCTCTACGGTGCGTGCCTGGGTGCCGCCGCGGCACTGGTGAGCGAGGGAGTGGCCTCCATCGAGGACACGGACCGGGGCGCCAAGGTCGGCCTCCGCTGGAAATATGGACCCTTCGAGCTCATGAACCGCATCGGCATCGAGAGAGCTTACCGGCTGGTGTACGCCATGACCGAGCGTTACAAGGACTTCAGGATGCCTGAGATCCTCATCCGGCAGCGTGAGCTGGGCAAGCCCTTCGAGTTCAACTACGTGGACCTCCAGGTGAAGGGCGGCATCGCCACCATCACCATCAATCGGCCCGAGGCCATGAACGCCCTGAACGAGGTGACGGTCTCCCAGCTGGATGCCCAGTTCGCGAAAGCCGACGCGGACCCCGCCGTCAAGGCCATTGTGCTTCGGGGAGCGGGCAAGGCTTTCGTGGCCGGTGCCGATGTCCGCTATTTCGTCGAAAACATCCAAAAGAACCGCATCCCCGATACCGAGGCATTCACCCGCAAGGGGCATGAGCTCTTCCTCCGCCTCGAGAATTCGAAGAAGCTCACCGTGGCCGTGCTGGACGGCCTGTCCATGGGCGGGGGAAGCGAGCTGGCCCTCTCGTGCCAGGCTATCGTGGCCACTCCTGCGGGGTCTCTCGGGTTTCCCGAAACCGCCATCGGCATCTACCCGGGTCTCGGCGGCATGCTCAGGACGGCCC
>CAZEOY010000543.1:0-2187 GCA_964513835.1 uncultured Syntrophobacteraceae bacterium | reverse complement strand
ACTACGTATTCACCGGGAAGACCATCACGGCCCAGGATGCGTACGAGCTGGGGATCGTCACACGGCTGGTTTCGCCTCAGGATCTGGAGGCGGCGATCCAGGAGGTCTGTGCCGGGGTCAAACCGGACAAGTACCGGTCCCGCCCCATCCCCGCAAGGTTCAATGAGCTGGCCAGGACCTGTTCCGAAGAAAATGTCGCGGCCCTGCTTTCGGGATCCAGACCTGCCGGAGTGGAGGATGCGCTGGCCGAATCCACGCGCAAGGCGGTTTCCCGAAAGGCCCCGCTGGCCCTGAAGAAGGCCAGCGAGCTCATCGATCGACAGCAGAATCTGTCGATCCCCGAGGCCATCGAGCTCGAGCTGGCCGGGCTGGCCTACATGTTCTCCACGGAAGATGCCCTGGCCGGTCTTTCGTCAGTAGGCGGGAAGCCTCCTGTCTATGCAGGAAAATAGAGCGTTTATTTCAACAACCACGGAGGTTCTGGATCATGTTTGAAAAAGCTTACATCCCCTATGGGGGTTACTATTGCAGTCCCTTCTCCAAGTGGCAGGGAAGCTTCGCCAACGAGAACTCCATCATCCTCGGCGCCGAGACCGCGAAGCGCTGGATGGATTCCAAAGGCTGGGACGTGTCCCTTTTCGACTACACGTACCACGGAATCACCGTCGCCCAAAACCGGTGCTTCTACGGGAGCACCTGGGCCAACGCTCTGATGGGCGCTGAAATCCCCGGCGTCACGATCATGCAGGCGTGCTCGACGGCCACGACCTGCATTCACAGCGCCGCGCTGGCCGTCGAGACGGGCGCCCAGCAGACGCCGTTCTGCTTCCTGGCCGACCGGCTCTCCAACGCCCCTCATCTCATCTGGCCCAACCCCAGCGGCCCCGGTGGAGAGGTGATCTCCGAGAACTGGAACATGGACAACATCAACTCGGACCCTGCGACCGGCAAGGCGATGCTGGTCACGGCCGAGAACGTGGCGCGGAAAGTGGGCGCGACCCGCGAACAGGCCGATGAGCTGGTTCTCCGGCGCTACGAACAGTACCAGATGGCGCTGGCGGACGACCGGGCGTTTCAGAAGCGGTATATGTTCCCGGTGGAGGTGAAGATCAACCGCAAGAAGACCCTCGTCATCGATGCCGACGAGGGGATCACGCCCACGACGCGGGAGGGGGTCTCCAAGCTGAAGCCGGTGCTTCCCGACGGCATTCACACCTTCGCCACCCAGACTCACCCGGCCGACGGCAATGCCGGCATCCTGGTGACGACGAAGGATCGCGCTCGAAGCCTGAGCAGTGATCCCGGCAAGACGATTCGAATTCTCTCCTACGGGTTTGCCCGGGTGGAGCGTGCCCACATGCCGGCGGCTCCGGTCCCGGCCTCGAGGATGGCTCTCGAGAGGGCAGGAATCACCATTCAGGATGTGGCGGTCATCAAGACCCACAACCCGTTTGCGGCCAATGACCTCTATTTTTCCCAGGAATTCGGCATCGACGTCAACGGGTTTGACAATTACGGGTGCTCCATGATCTTTGGCCACCCGCAGGCGCCCACCGTGGCCCGGCTGGTCATCGAGGGCATCGAGGAGGCCGTGCTCCGCGGCGGGGGCTATGTGCTGGTCACCGGCTGCGCTGCAGGCGACACCGGGGCAGCCCTGGTGCTGAAGGTGGAATGATCACAGCATGGGATGAAGGGGAACAAGGTATGACACTGGAATCGAAACGATGGCTGTACCTGGCGCTGGGGACGGTGATCAACATCATCATCGGCCAGACCTACGCCTGGAGCGTTTTTGTGCTTCCACTCTCGGAGCATTTCAAGTGGAGCCTGGCCGATGTGTCCGTCGCATTCGCCATCTTCCACTCCATATCCTGTATCCCCATCATCATCGCGGGGAAGTTGCAGGAGCACGTTCAGCCCAAATACATCCTGCTCACCGGCGGACTCATCTATGGACTGGGCATGCTCGGCGTCGGATACGTGGAGACCTTGACCCAGCTCTACATTGCGTACGGGGTCATGGGCGGTCTTTCCATGGGAGCCATCTATTCCGGGGTGGTGCCCAACCTGGTGCGCTTTTTCCCGGATCGCCGCGGCCTGGTGTCCGGGATCCTGGCCGCCGGAGTCGGGTCCGCCCCGATCCTGTGGGGTCCCATCGCTGCGCTCATGATCAAGAAGTACAGTGTG
>CAZEOY010000542.1:0-3065 GCA_964513835.1 uncultured Syntrophobacteraceae bacterium | reverse complement strand
TATCCTGGCTGTGCTGAAGGGCAAGCAGGCTCTTGCCATGGGCCCGGGGATCTCGCTGAACCCATCGACACGGAGCCTGGTGATGGAGTTGATTCAACAGAGCCCCTGTCCCATGGTGCTGGACGCTGATGCGTTGACTGCCGTGGCGGAGCACCTGGCCGTCCTCGGCAAGAGCTCCCAGCCTGTGATCCTCACACCCCATCCGGGTGAAATGGCACGGCTGATCCATGGATCCACGCGGGATGTCCAGGAGAATCGGCTGGGAGTGGCATCGACATTCAGTCGGCAACATGGCGTCGTGCTGGTGCTCAAAGGCCATGGCACCGTGGTGGCATCGCCTGATGGAGCCGTCGCCGTGAATTCGTCCGGAATCCCCGCCATGGCCAGTGGAGGCATGGGCGACGCTCTGACCGGCATGATCGCCGGCTTCCTGGGACAGGGGTTCGACCCCTTTCGGGCGGCATGTCTCGGAGTTCATGTGCACGGGGCCGCCGCGGAACGATGCTTCGGCCACGTCGCCAGCCGGGGGCTGCTGGCGTCCGACCTCCTGGGCGAGGTCCCTTGCGTCATAGGGGATCTTGAGCGAAGTTCTGCGGCGGTTTCTGATTTCTAGTTACTCGTCACTCGTCATTGCTTCTAAAGAGGCATCGGCCTCGATTGTTTGATCGCTCATGGAGCCCCCAAGGGGGCATGGGGAGTTGCTCTCCAATGAACCGCGTTACATTTGATTGCGGCTCCGAAGATGCGACCTTTGAACTGGGGCGTCGAATCGGGCAGAATCTTGCGGCCGGCGATGTGGTCGCCTTATGGGGCGACCTGGGAGCCGGCAAGACCTTACTGACCCGGGCTATGGCCCTGGGCCTTGGCGTCCCCGAGCGGATCCCCGTGACGAGCCCCACGTTCACCTTCATCAATGAGTACGACGGCCGGCTGCACCTCTTCCATCTGGATCTCTATCGCCTGACCGATCTCACCGAACTCGAAACCTTGCCCTGGATGGAGGCGCTCTACGGGACGGGAGTGTCCATCATCGAATGGCCCGAGCGGCTCGGAACACTGATCCCCGAGGTGAGATGGGACATCCGCATCAGGATCACAAGCGATGAAACACGGACCATCATCGTGGAAGCCCTGGGCAAGGTGAACATCAGACGGTTGAAGCGGTGGCACGACGATTTGGCAAAGCAGGACAGAAAAAAGTGAGATTATCGGCGCGCCGCACGCTCTCACCCGGCTCCGAGATCTTGAATCGCTCAGGTTCCATCAGGGGTGCTAATCGAACGTTGGGACATCGACGGGTCGCTCCATTTCGGAAGGGAACTCTCTTATGGGAAAGGGGCGGATGTTTTCGTTCAGGGTCACGTAGCGGACGATCCGGTAAACATAGGTCGCAACCTTGTTGGAGAAGGCCCTCAACGGTTCGCTGTGAGTGCGCGTGATCAACAGGTAGACGAATTGAAACACGGCGGTGATCTGGACTATCAGCTTCAGAATTTCAAAGATGATCAGGTACAGCAGGCTGTACAGCAGACGAACGGCAATCTGGCCTCGCGAAGGTCGCACATCAGCAATCTCATTCATCAAGGATCTCCTTCTCGTTAATGTTCAAAAAGAGCACCCACCTCAACCGTGGATTCTCCCCTACCCTTCGGGCGAATCACCCGCTCTCCATCCTATCCGGTCCGTCACCATACCGCAAGCAGGCTCCGAGACTGTACCGGTTCATCCTCTTTCCGACCCACTGATGGAGCGGTGTGTTGAGTGCAGGTCGTCGCCCGCGGAAAAATAGATGCAGCCCTGCGGCTCAAACCTGAACCGATGACAGGAGCCGGAATTTTGGAGGAAAGAAAGAGCAAGTCACAAAAAAAGAGGGAAATGCTGGCATTGCAGTCCCTGGGCGAACAGCTGGTGCAGCTGAACATGGAGCAGATTCGCAGAGTGGAAATGCCGGAGGACCTGCGGGAAGCCGTTTTGTTCGCAAGGAGTCTCAAGAAAGGCGAGGCCCTGCGCCGGCAGCTGCAGTACATCGGAACCCTCATGCGCGATGTGGAGCCTGAGCCCATCCGGAAGGCTCTGGATGAGATCAGCCGCGGGCTCACGATGGATCGTAAACTCTTCCGGAAGGTCGAGAAATGGCGGGATGACCTAGTGGACGGCAATGACGAGCTCCTGGAAGAGATCATGGCGGAATTCCCCCATGCCGATCTGAAGTGGCTCCGCCAGTGTATTCTGAACGCCAGGAAAGAAAAGGCCGAAAGTCAGGTTCCCAAGTCCTCACGAGCGCTCTTTCGTTACCTCAAGGACCTTTCGATGCCGTAGTTCATCGGTCGTGCTTCATGCGCCGGCGAAAAAGCTTTCAAGTTTTGATTGATCCGTTTCGAATGACATAGTATTCTAAAATATGACGTCATGTTCACACATGCACGTTCATTATTCTTTTGGAGGCAATGAATGCCGGAAAAAAACCTGTCAAGGCGGGAACGGGTGAAGCAGCGCCAGCGCCAGGAGATTCTCGCCGCCGCCCTCGAGCTCTTCTCGGAGAACGGATACCACAGCGTCTCAATGCACCAGATCGCCGAGAGGGCCGAGTTTGCCATCGGCACGATCTACAAGTTCTTCCAGAACAAGGAGGATCTCTACAAGGCCCTTGTCCTGGAGCAGTGCGACCATTTCGAGGAGGCCGTCCATCGGGCGATCGACGAGCCCGATGATGAATTGGAGAAACTGCGGCAATACATCCGGACCAAGAGCGAAAGGATTCGCGCCAACCTTCCCTTTGTTCGCCTGTTTCTGGCCGAGCGCCGAGGCGCGAGCTTCAACATCAAGGCGGGCCTGGATGATGACTTGCGCAAACGGCATTATGACTTCCTGGAGAAACTGGCCTCAGTCTTTGAGAGCGGGATCCGGAATCAACGGTTCAAGCAGATCACCGACCCGTATCATCTAGCCATTGCGCTCGACAGTGTCTTCGATGCGTTTCTGCTGCTTTGGCTGGACGCACCGGATCGCCATCCCTACCCTGACGACCCCGACATCATTTTGGACATTCTCTTCTCCTTTTCCTT
>CAZEOY010000541.1:0-3075 GCA_964513835.1 uncultured Syntrophobacteraceae bacterium | reverse complement strand
GTAACCCCGTCTGCACGGCGGTTGTCTAGGAGGCTGTCCGAGAACTGTCATTTCGGTCGAAAGCGAGAAATCTCGTTCATCGCAACACCACGAGTCTATGAGATTTCTCTCTCCACTACGCTCCATTCGAAATGACAAAAGGGTGTTCAGCTCGCTCCCGAGCCTGCTGGTTCCCAGGGTGGAGCTTGGGAACCAGCAGGCGGGCAACCGGTTAAAGAGCTGCGTCCGGCGGTACTGGGCTCCCACCGCCGGCGCATGCGAAGGGAGGTGATAGGCGGCATGCTGATGTGAACGATCAACAAACAGGCCCGGGGCGACTTGGCCGGCGTTCAGGATTCCCGGCAGGCGCGGCACCAATGGAACAGGCTGAACATTTACCATTCACACGAGCTGACGGAGTTGAGGAGAGGGAAAAGTTTATGAATTCATACCGAACGAAGAACAGGACCACGGTCTCATTCTGCATTTTCATGCTGGTCACTCTGCTAGGGGGCATCACACCGGCTTTGGCGGAAGAGGAGGAGAAACCCACGGCATCCATTGACGTGGATTTTCTCACCCAGTATGTCTGGCGAGGCTACGGACTCAGCGATGACGCCAAAGGCATGGTCATCCAACCCTCCATGACCTTTGGTTACAAGGGCTTTTCCCTCAATCTCTGGGGAAACCTCGATACCAACGACAAGAACCCCGTTGGTCCGCAGGACGGTGTCGCTTGGAACGAGACCGATTTCACCCTGTCCTATAGTCGGGAGCTCCTCCCGAACCTGACGGGGAACGTCGGTGTGATCTATTACGCTCTGGACCAAGTAGACGACTCATTCGAGGTCTTCCTCGGAGCATCCTACGACCTGCCCTGGTTCACTGTCGGTCTTACGGGCTACCGTGAAGTCTCTCACTACCCGGGATGGTGGGTGCAGTTGGACCTCAGTCGGAACTTCAAGCTGCCCTGCTATGACATGAGCATCGATGTCGGAACAACCTGGTTCTATCAGGATTCCGATGACAAGGGAGCCTACCCGAAACCCAACAGCCCGGACAAGGCCTTCTCAGGATTCCTTTCGGGCACTCTCTCCGCGGCCCTGAATGTTCCCGTGGGCAAATACTTCACCCTCTCTCCCAAGGTGGGGTACGCCTTTCCGCTGGGCGGAAGGGCCAAGGATCTTATCGAATTCATCTCATGGGATGGCGACGGTGATCACCTGTATGGCGGCCTTCGCGTCTCAGCAGCTTTCTAATTCCACTCCATTCGCATCTTGGAGGCAGCCGGGAAACCAAAAGACATCGGCAACCCGTGGCGCAAACTGCAAAAGAGCCCAACGCAGAAACCCAAAAAAAGCCCGGCCGTCCGGAGCAATATGCCGAACGGCCGGGCTTGAAACCTGCTATGATCAATAACGCTTCAGCCCACCGATAAACATTGATCATGCGTGTTCTTTGGACTCAGCCGCAGCAGACTTGACCCTTATGAATTTAGAAACTTTTCCGTTGGGACCCGTCAAGGTCATCACGTCCCCTTCGACCATAACGGACACCTTGGTGCTCCCCAAGCTTCCGACCTGGACCGAGATATGTTTCGTATCGCTGAACACGTAGGGCACGGTGTAGGTGTTGCTGCCTACTGTGATCGTCACGGTTCCATTCCGAGCGAAATCAAGCGTTTCGATACCATCCACTTTCTGCCACTTGCCAATGACATCCCAGCTGGGTTTCAGGGCACATGATGAAGCCATCACCACAAGACAGAGTACAAGACACAGTCGAACAACTTTCATGAATGCTCCCTCCCTTCGGATTTTGGATAAGTCTCCGTTCGTTAAACCAATCTCTGGAATCCAATGCATGAGCAGCCTTGGAAGCTTTTTACCCGCTTTGCGCGTCGCTGTCCATCCTCAAGTGAGGACTCTCTGGCATCGGGAAGGGAGCATGACGCCCCATGGAGGGGGGACGAGAAGATAGGGGACTCCTTGACTGTCTCAGAGCCTGTTTGGAAAGTCAGGGATCCTTCGCTGTTCAAGGCGTGAAACGAACACGATCGACGTCAAACGCCGGCATGGAGTCCTCTCAGCGAGCTCCGCCGTGGCCTCCACCATCACCATGGCCTCCACCATCACCATGGCCTCCACCATCACCATGGCCTCCACCACCACCATGGCCACCACTTGAGCCGCCATGACCTCCGCCGCCGGGGCCGTCGCCTCCGCCACCGCCATGGCCACCGCCCGATCCTGCATCGCCTCCACCGCGGCCGCTGCTGCCAGAATCCGCGCCACCGCCGTGACCTCCCCGGCCACCAGCGTCTCCATGGCCGCTGGGATCTCCACGACCACCATGACCTTCCCCGCGGCCATCATGCCCTGATTCACCTCGCCCGCTTCGATCTGAGTCCTGCTGGCTGTCAGACCGGGCTCCCCGTCCGGCATCCCGGTCCCCATGATCTTTCGCCGAACGATCAGAGTCCTTATCTCTATCCGAACGATCCCTCTGGCCGGACCTCGCGTCCCGCTCCCTGGATCTGGATCCCGCTTCGTCCTCGTCGTCCCTGTCCCTATGCGAGGACGACCGCACCCCTTTGGCTCCTTCTTCCCCGCGTCCGGTAGGGCTCCCGACTCGAGGCCCCATGGATGCCTCATGTTGCGAAACGCCCAGGCGAGACTGGAGCTCGGCGGGGGAGCTTCGAGTCTCGAGGGCGTCGAAGGCCGCATCGGCGATTTGACGATCGGAGAGGCCCTTGCGCTTAGCGGCGGCAACCGTTGCCGCAAACTCACGCTGCTCCGGAGTAAAGTAACCCTGACGAATTCCCTTGACCGCTATCTGGTGGGAGAGGTTTCGGTCCATGTCCACCTGCTTCAGGGCACTGAGCACCTCCACTCCCCTGGTGAACGTCGAAAGCTGCGCAACCCCGACGGTCTGATCAAGCAGCTGGGCCATATCTTCCCTCGAAACACCACAGTACAAGCTCTCAGCCAGGCGGGACAGGATTGCCGGGGACAGCGGCTCGTCCTGCACGAGCCTGGAAAGGTGCTTGTCCAGCAAGGACCGGACGTATCGGTAATCGTCCAGCTTCCTGTCCAC
>CAZEOY010000540.1:0-3076 GCA_964513835.1 uncultured Syntrophobacteraceae bacterium | reverse complement strand
GGTTTGAAGGTATTCGGGATCATACAGATTCGGACGTTCAACATTCACATTGCACCCCAAACACGATCATCCCCCTCGACCCCCATTCATTTCCCTGCACACTCCCCGGGCGGTGGCGGGGAGTGAAGCCCAATCCCACCCCATGATCAACCCAGCTTCTTGCTCACCCGATAGACGTATGCCAGCACTTGAGCGACCGCCCGATAGAGATCGGGTGGAATCTCCTGATCGATGTCCAGCTGGCTCAAAACCTCCACCAGAGCCGGATCGCTCTGGATGGGGATGCGGTGCTTCCGGGCCATTTCCAGAATGCGGTCTGCGACCATTCCCTTCCCTTTGGCCACCAACTGGGGTGCCCGGTCGATCTGGTGCTTGTACTTCAGGACGGCAGCCTTTCTCATCTTCTCTTTCATGGGCCCGACTGCTCCTTCAGATCTTGAGATTCAGCACGCTCTCAAAGGATTCAAGGTCCTCGAATGGCGCCAACTGCGGATCCTCCATGGTGAAGAAGTTGACCCCTACCAGGTTCAATCCCTCACTGCGAAACATCTCCCGGAGCTCTTGAACGCTGCCGTCCAGGGCCGTCCGGAGACCCTCGTGGTCCGTTTTGAAGGAAAGAAAGAAGTCGCCCCCTTGCATCATGGCCACGATAGTGACCCTGCCCAGGCTCTCAAAGTCCAGGTTCATCACGCAATAGTGGCCTGGAGCGGCCTGCGAGCCGCGGCTTCGCTTGAAAGCGATGTCGCCTTCCCGGAGCCCCTTCCAGAGGAAGGGCAGGAACGTGTAAAAGGAGCTGGTGAGCTTGGAGAGAAGCTGAAACGTCTCTACATCCCGCAGAAGCCCGTCCACAATCGGGAGCAGTCTGTCGAATCCTCCCCGGGATTCGCCCGCCCCCAATCCGGCCGAGGTCCTCGATGCTGCCGTGGCATTCGCGCCGGAGGGTTCACCCTCGAGGATCGCTTGACGCAGCTGCAGAAGCTTTGCCTTGAGGTCCGTGGTCAGCGCGGAGGTCTCGGAAGGCGGACTCGCCGGCAGACCGGCTGGCGCGGTCGACTCCGGGGTTCCCCCCTCTTCGGCGAGGAGGGCCTGGGCGAGGACCTTCAGCTTGCCTTCAAGCCCCACCCCGGTATCCTGCAATATGGACTTCATCGGAACCTGCAGGATCTTTTCGGCCTCGGCAAAGAATGGCGTTTGGGCCCGCAAAAGCTGTCCCGATTCGGGCAGGTCAGGCCCGCCAGGCAGGTCGAGAAGGTTCCGGATGGACGAGTCACTGAAAAGCTGAAGAGCCCGGTTCTGGATGCCCTGCTCAGTTTCCCTGAGGTTCGACTGAAGGAGCCCCAGCAGCTGGTGGCGAAGCTCCCTCGGAAGCGATGCGGGGTCGTCAGGCAGGGACTTCAGAAGCGTCCTGATGGTGGTGGCGAGCCCTGCCCCATCCAGGTTCCTGGCAGGCGCCCGGGCCGCCAGTTCCTGCACCAGATGTCGCACGGCGTCCGCTGCCGGATCGGTAAGAGAAGGAGGGACCTGGAGCCGACCGGGCTCCGCTGAAACGGTGCGGCCGGGTTGGACCACCTCAGGACTCTCAGCCACCTGGAGAAACTGCAGCCTGAATCCCCCCGAACCTTCCTGGCCCGAATCCTGACCGAGCACCCGGAATAGAACACCCGAGCCCAAAGGGAGAGGCATTGCGGTCCGGGCCTGAATAACGGTTCCTCCGATGCGAAGGCTCAGCTCACCGCCGCTCAGAACTCTGACAACCTGTGCACGGACCACATCCCCTGCCTTCAGATTGAGAGGCTTCCCCCCCGCCTTGGGAAGAACGAGAATAGGGTCTTTGGCTCCGATACGCTGTGTATCCATGGGCACTTGGTTAATCTGGATCAGTGGGAATTTCTGGAACGGATATGCCCAAACCGATCTTGACCCCGCTGCAGCATCATGCCTAGTTTACTGTGGATCTAGAACTGTCGAGACAGGCACTTCCAGGGATGCGGACGGACGCATCATCCGTGAGCATGAAGATAGCTTCAATGAGGGGTTTTGGTCCAGTCCAAAGAAGGCAGGCTTCGGAATCGCTGCAATGATCTGGAAGGTCTCTGCAGCATAGATCAAACCCCCTCAAAAATACTGACCCCTTATTCGAGGAGGTGGTCATGGCGACAGGCTTGCCCGTAATCATCGTGGATGACGAACCCATCATTTGCGACGTCATCGCTTCCATCCTCGAACGTTTCTACACGTGGGGCCAAATCATCTCGTTTACGGACTTCGATGAGGCTCGGCTCTACTGCATGACCCAGCAGACCGGGGTCGCCATATTCATTCTGGACGTTTACATGGGAGGAAAGACGGGATTCGCTTTCCTGGAGGCGATACACCACCGCTTTCCCATGGCCCATCAGGACACCATCATCATCACAGGGGCGGCCAGCGACGAAGTTGTGAACCAATGCATCACCGCAGACATCACGTATCTTCTCGAAAAACCGATCCGCGCCTACGCCCTTCAACTCGCCGTCCGGGCCATCGTGGCCAAGTACCTCAAATTCGCCAGGCGACTCCTGGAAGATCCGTCCTTCGCCGAGAACATCCCGGAGCCTGTGTGAAAATCACTGGATCCCCGCAAACACCCTGGCCAGATCGTTGTCGATAACGTAAAGACAGACTTCCTTTGCGCCCTGTTCGCTGTATGCATAGTTCCTCTGAAGATTACGGAGCAGCATGCCCACGTCTTCGCGGATCCGGTCGTCGTATGCTCTGAAGGATTCTGAACCGAAGTCCTTGACAGCACTTCGGAAGTTGGCATTCCGCAGGAAAGGCTCCAGAACATCTTCCTTGAGGTGATGCAGGTAGCGCTTGTGCAAGGAGCGATAAATCTCGGTCTCGGTGACGTGCTTGCCCTCGAGCAGGATCTCCTGGGTGAGTGTCCGGGCGGCGTACCGGGTCTGGACGTCTCGCCGAAACTCCAGCCTCAGGGAGCCATGGGCCCTCGATCCCAGGATGCGTCGCTCGACGCTCTTGAAGAACGACTCATCGATCTCCAGCTCATCCCCTGTATAGACACATCGTTCGGAGCGCC
>CAZEOY010000539.1:0-3077 GCA_964513835.1 uncultured Syntrophobacteraceae bacterium | reverse complement strand
GATGGCCATGCTTTCATACTCATTATTAATAAGACTGACCGACCACGTTTCAATACGATAGGCATAGTCAGGTCATGCACCAGGGTGATTCAAAGCGGCGCGTTTGGGCAAATCTCTGGCGTTGGCGGTTTGAGACAGGCAGGTCCGCCTCCCCCACCGAAACGGCGGGGGAGATGCGAGATGGATCCGGTCCGAGGGCATCAGGCGATCCAGCGCACCGATCTCTTGGAAGACACGGGGATTACCGACCGGCCTGGGGCCGGTTCGCTTTTTAGTCCCAGGTCAGGATTTCGTCGTCGTAGATGGTTTCGATCCTGCGCTTGTGCTTCAGTTCCTCCGTTGCCAGGATCTCGAACACCTTGGCCGTCTTCTCATGCATGCATTTGGTCTTCCAGGCATCATAGAAGGCGTGGGCCTTTTCTTCCTTCTTCATGGCCATGGTGAGCGCCTCCTGGTAGGTGATGTCGTCCGAGAATTTGACATCGACCAGGAAGTCGCTGATCCTGAGGTCTTCCACCTGGTCCAGCTTCACGTCCTCCAGCTTATAAGGGTTCAGCTCCACCAGCATGTCCTTGTGACGCTGCTCCTCTGCCGCCATCTCCTGGAAGAATGTCTTGATTCCGGGATTCTTGGCCTTTTCGGCGCATTGCTGGTAGAACTCCTTGGCCTTCTCTTCACGGTCAATGGCAAAATTGATGACATCATCCATGGAAGTGCACGATACCGAAACCATTCTAGCCTCCTCTTTTGGCCTAGCAAGCTCTCGAAGGTGAGTCCACCTGGTGATTGATGCGGGAAACCAGTTCTTCGGCTGTCCCCGGCGCCTCCGTTGCAGCCTGTGGGATCGGCACCCCCACCACGCCCCGGAAGCATCCTCAATCTAATCCATACCAGACCTCCTGCAACCCCACAACCCTTACTTTGAGGCAAAAAGCGGAACAAAAGAGAAACTGGCCACATCCACCAGCCCGAGATCCGTGAGCTTCAGCTCGGGGATGACCGGCAGGGCGAGGAACGAGAGGGCCATGAAGGGATTGGCCAGCGTGCAGCCCAAGGCTTTCGATCGAGCCTGAAGTCTTTCGAAGCGATCCACGACATCCCGAAGCAGCCCGTCGGACATGAGCCCGCCGATGGGCAGAGGCAGCACCTCGAAATCGCCTTCTTCCGTACCGACGGCCATTCCTCCTCCGCAGTCGCGCACGGCTTCCGCCACACGCAGGATGGCGGCATCCGAAGCCCCGAGACAAATCAGATTGTGGGAGTCGTGGGCCACCGTCGTGGCGAGCGCTCCGCGTTTCAGGCCGAACCCCGAAGCGAAGGCGACAGACGGCCGCTTTCCCTCGATGTAACGGTTGTAAACGACGAGCTTGAGAAGGTCACGATCCACATCGGCCTCGGCCAGTCGCCCGTCCACCCTGGGCTCCATCAGGAGGCTCCGGGTGAGAAGCGTTCCTTCCCGGACGCCGATCACCCGAAGCGGCCCTTCCTGGATCTCCACCCTCAAGTCGTCAGGGAAAAGCCGACCGATGCGCATGGGACTCGGAGGAGCGGCGGGGGCGGGCCAGGAGGCCGCATCCACGAGGAGGCGGCCATCCCGGGCCACTTCCTCACCATGCTTGAATACGCGCGACGGCACCCAGGGGTCCAGGGTTCGGCTCAGGGTGAAATCCGCCTGAAACCCGGGTGCGATGGCCCCCTGCCGCGAGAGGCCGAAATACCGCGCCGCCGTCCACGAAGCCAGGGTCAGCGCCCGCACTGACTTCATGCCCAGGGACATGGCCCGGTTCACGATGGCGTTCATGTGACCCAACCTCAAAAGGTCGTCCGGATGCCGATCGTCGCTCACGAACATGCACCGGGGCCAGGACTGGTCCCCTACCGCCGGCAGCAAAGCCTGAAGGTCTTTGGACTGGCTGCCCTCCCGGATCATGATGGTCATTCCCTTGGCGAGCTTTTCGCGAGCTTCTTCAAATGCGGTACATTCATGATCCGACTGTATCCCGGCAGACAGATAGCCGTTCAACGCGAGTCCTCCCAGGCCGGGCGCGTGCCCATCCACCACGCCCTCCTGAAACAGAAGGATCTTGTCCATGATTTCCGGGATTCCCATCAGGACGCCGGGAAAATTCATCATCTCCGCAAGGCCGAGCACCCTCGGGTGCGACTTGAGGCCGGCAAGATCGGCGGCCGTCAGCCGGGCGCCGGACGTCTCCAGCGGCGTTGCCGGAACACAGCTCGGCAGGTTGAAGTAGAAGTCCAGAGGAACCCCTTCCGAGGCATCCAGCAGATACGTTATTCCTTCCACTCCGTAAACGTTTGCGAGCTCGTGGGGATCCGCCACCACCGCCGTGGTGCCCCATGGCAGAACCGCCGCGGCGAACTGAGCCGGGCTCAGCATCGTGCTCTCAATGTGGATGTGTCCGTCGATGAATCCCGGGCAGACATACATGCCTTCAGCATCCAGCGTGCGCTCGCCCTCGTAGTCGCCCCATCCCACGAAGAAGCCGTCGGCAATCCCAAGGTTCACCGTCTCAATCTCACCCGAAAAGACGTTCACCAGCCGGCAGCCTCGAATACAAAGATCAACAGGTCTGTGGCCCTGCGCCGCTTCGATCATTCGTTGCAGGCGGTCAGTGCTCCAATCCTTCATCAAACCCTCCTCAGTCTCACCATGGCAACGGGATGATCGGCACAGTCCAGCGCAGCGGGCCCGATTTCCCGGCACAAATCCCTTGGGCGGGCTGCGATTCTATACACGATGGCGATTGACACGATCCGGTCGGATGCGTCCCACGAACGGAACCATTTGTATGCTCGGCCATCACGGCCCAAACAATGGGACAACGGCTTGAGGGAAGGGCGTCTTGAAGAATCCATGTGGGAGCATTCGGCGGCCCGCTCCATTCCTGCCAAAACATTTGGACTAACTGAATGCTGCAGCCCCGAGGCATCCCCGGTCGATCACATCTTGTACTTGCTGAAGTCGTCCGGATCCAATTGCTCCAGCATCTCCGACCACTTGTCCTCATTTTCCTTGTCGAAGACCGGGCGCGCCTCGTCGGCGGTCTTCTGGGACT
>CAZEOY010000538.1:0-3104 GCA_964513835.1 uncultured Syntrophobacteraceae bacterium | reverse complement strand
CACCGCCCTGGCCCTTCGCAGGGCGACCGGCACCCTTCGGGTCTTTGACCTCAGTGGGTCAGAGGGACTGCTCACTTTCCAAAAGGGAAACCTGGTTGACGCCCGGCTGAAGCATCTCTGTGGGATCGAAGGTTTCTTTGAGTTCTTCTGCTGGTCGGGTGGAGACTATGTCTGGGATTCCGAAGCACCACTCGCTTGCAGCATCGAACCGCAGCCCCTCACAAACCTCATGTGCGAAGCTTTGCGACTGGTGCAGGACGCCAATCTCCTTTTCCATTTCGTATCCAGCTTGCGGCTGCGAATCAGCAGGACCAGTTCGGAATCCGCGCTGGATGACGGAGCCGTGGCTCATTTCACATCCATCCAAGAAATCTATTCTCTGATCAACGGCGAATTTTCCATTGCCGAGATCGCAGAGGCCTCTCCCCTCTCTCTGCCGCGGACCATGAGCTGTCTGGCAAAGTGGTTTTCCCTCGGCGACATCGGCGTAGAGCAGGAAGCCAAGCGGAACGGCTCCTGCCGGGTACTGATCGTCGATGATTCGCTGTTCATGTGCAAGGCGCTTTCGGCCGCATTGTCGAGGGACCCGGCCATCACGGTCCAGGGAGAAGCCCACGACGGAATAGAAGCCCTTAAACTCATCGATGAACTGAACCCCGATGTAGTGACGCTCGACCTGCAGATGCCGCGCATGGACGGCCTGACAGCCCTGAAACACATCATGATCCGCAATGCGAAGCCCGTGGTGGTCCTGAGCGCCTTCACACCACAGACCTCTCCCCTTACGTACCAATCCTTCAAACTTGGGGCAGTGGACGTTCTGACCAAACCGTCCCCCCAATCGGACCTTTCTTTGAGGATGGAGGAGGAAGAGCTGTGCAGGCGCATCAGAGAAGCTGCAGCGGTGAGGATTGAAGCGGCTCAGTACATCCGCTCCAAGAAGCCCTCAATCGAGTGTGCGGATAACCCGTTGGCCCCAGTTTCTCCGGCCCGGGGGGTGGTTGTGATTCTCTGCGGGGTAGGAGGATTCGCGGGGCTGGTCAGGCTTCTCCTCTCCATCAGGAGGAAGGATCTCCCCTACGCCGTGGTGGCCTGCCTGGATATGCCGGCCCCTGTCGTGGAAGCTCTGCTTCCCAATATCGCCAAGGACTCGAGCCTGGACGTCGAACTCCTCGAAAGCGATCACACCCTGGCAGAGGGGAAATGTTACCTCTGTTCGAGCGATGGCCACTGGATCCTGCAGAGAGATGCGGAAGGCATTAAGGCGTCACCTGAACCGACCGATATGATTGGACGCCAGCCCTTTGATCGGCTTCTGCAAAGCGCGAAAGAGTGTTTCGGGCCGGAAACATTGGTGCTGTTGCTCTCCGGCAACGGAACGGACGGTATGAAAGGAATGATGGAGGTTAAGGACGGGGGCGGGAGTGTGTGCACTCTCACACCCGATGCGTGTTTGAAACCCGATCTGCCCAGAAGGGTGGTTGAATCCCTCGGTGCCCGAGAAATCAAGGACACCTCAACCATGGCCGCACTCATTGAGCAGATCCACTGAAACAGTATTCATTAAGCATTCCCTTCAGGGGAGGAGAAAGTATGGGATTACCTGCCTTAATGTCACGTACTCCCCGCGCGCTCGATGAAGAGCCGCGGCAGACCAGGCAGCTGGTCAGTTTTCGAATCGGGGAGGAGGAATTCGGAGTCGACATCCTGATGGTGCAGGAGATCATCCGATTGCCGGTCATCACACCCATTCCCAATGCGCCCAGTTTCATCCTGGGCATGATCAACCTGCGCGGGAAGATCATCCCGGTGATCGATCTTCGCCAAAGGCTCCGGATCAACGGCGGGGCCCGCACGGAGAACGATCGAAGGAGTCGCATCCTGATCGTCGAAATGTTCACCCATGTCACAGGCTTCATCGTGGATTCGGTCTCGGAGGTGATGAAGGTAGCCGATGCGGAAATCGAGCCCACGCCGCATCTGGTGGCCTCCAGTATCAACGCGGAGTACATCCAGGGCGTGATCAAACTGCCCAACCGTTTGATTATGTTGCTGGATTTCAGTCGTATTCTGAACCCGCAGGAGGGTCGGGATATGGACAGGATGGATTTCCATACCCCACCCGGTGACAAAGATGTCGGGATCCCGAAGCTCGGGATTCCCAGTGTTTCTCACGCAGAAGATCAATGAGAAGGCAAGGGGAGGTCATAAACCATGTTTCGTTTAGGTTTCTTCAAGAAATCGTTGAGAAGTTTTTTGCTGGCAATCCTTCTGCTCATCACCCTCATCCCTCTCGGCGTGCTCAACATCATCAGCTATGAAACGACGCGCCAACAGCTCTTTGAGGACCAGGACCAAAGGTTGAGCGGATACTCCGAGCGCATCACCAAGGCCGTCGACATGGCTCTCGCCCAGCGTGTGGGAGACGTCTCGGCGTGGTCCCACCTGGAAACGGTCAAAACAGCACTGGAGATCGGCGGCGGCCAGGCTGGCGGCAACAGCATGTTCGAGAACTTCGTCAAGAACTATGCAACGTTCGACATGATCATGCTCCTGGATCGGTCGGGTAAATGCATCGCAGCCAATGCTCCTGCCGCAGTGGGTACCAAGCTGGGCGATCAGGCCTGGTTCGGCGGCGTCATGGAAGGCAGGGAGCATGTCGGGGATTTCGGCAACTACGCGGTGGTGAAGAATCTGGTCCCCAACTCCAGCGGATGGACTCTGCCCATCGCCATCCCGGTCAAGATCATGAACGAAATCAAAGGGGCGCTGGTTGGATTCGTCCGTTGGGAAGTCATGAACCAGATCATCGAAGCCTTCCCCGTCGGCAAGACGGGCTACACCTATATGGTCAACTTGTCCGACATGATGGTCATTGCCCACCCCAACCGTGAAATCGTCGGGATGAAACTGACCGATGCCAAAATCAACCTCCCCCAGGTGGCCCAGGCCATGGGGGGCAGTGAGGCCGGCTTCCTGGTCTATGAGTTCAAGAACCCCGCCACCAACCAGACGGCCAATCGTACGGTCGGGTTCGCGCACAACAAGGGGTACGCCAATGTAGCCAAGAAATGGTGCGTGGCCTCGGGCGCCAACTATGAAGA
>CAZEOY010000537.1:0-3112 GCA_964513835.1 uncultured Syntrophobacteraceae bacterium | reverse complement strand
CCTTTTCCAGGAGCCGCAGATCCGCGTTGTCCTCCCGAAGGAGCAGGCGGTATTCAGCCCTGGACGTGAAGATGCGGTAAGGTTCGTTGGTCCCCTTGGTGACGAGATCGTCCACCATGACGGCCATGTAGGCCTGGGATCGATCCAGGAGGAAGGGGGGCCTGCCCTGCACGGTGCAGGCGGCATTGATCCCCGCCCACATGCCCTGTGCGGCGGCTTCTTCGTACCCCGAAGTCCCGTTGATCTGTCCTGCCAGGAACAGACCGCGCACGAGCTTGGTTTCCAGGGTCGAGTGCAGCTGAGTCGGCTGAACGAAATCGTATTCGATGGCGTAAGCCGGTCGCATCACCTCAGCCTCCTCCAGGCCCTGAACAGAGTGGATCAGCTGCAGCTGAATCTCGTAAGGAAGTGAGTTTCCGGTCCCGCTGGCGTAGATTTCCTCCGTCTCCAGGCCTTCGGGTTCCAGGATGATCTGATGGAAGTCCTTGTGGGGAAATTTCATGATTTTGTCTTCGAGGGATGGGCAGTAACGGGCCGAAACCCCCGTGATGGTTCCATTGTAAAGGGGAGAAAGATGGATGTGGCGCCGAACCAGTTCATGGGTTCGGGAATGGGTCTTGCCGATGTGGCAGGGCATCGAAGTGAACTGAATGCCGTCACTGAACAGGGAGAATGGTCTTGGATCGGCGTCCCCCTCTTGAACTTTGAACTGGCTGAAGTCGATGCTGCGCCGCGCGAGCCGTGCCGGCGTGCCGGTCTTCATCCGCCCGAGGGTGAAGCCCAGCGCCTGGAGCTGATCGGCCAATGCGTTTGATGGAAACTCCCCGGCTCTTCCTGCAGGGATATGGGCCGATCCAATGTGGACGAGGCCGTGCAGGAAGGTGCCCGTCGCCAGGACCACTGCGGGAGCCTGGTGAAAAACCCCCAACTGGTCGATGAGCCCCCGCACCCTCCCGTCTTCCACGACCAGGGAATCCACCAGAGCCTGCTTCAGATCCAGCCTCGGCTGCAGTTCGACGGACTGCTTCATGAGTGTGCGGTACCGCGCCTTGTCGTTCTGTGAACGTGTGCCGCGCACCGCGGGCCCCTTTTTGGTGTTCAGCCAGCGAAACTGGACGGCAGTCCGATCGGTGATCCGGGCCATTTCCCCGCCCAGTGCATCGATTTCCTTGACGAGATGCCCTTTCCCGATCCCGCCGATGGACGGAGAACAGGGCATGTGCGCCACCGTGTCGAGATAGATGGACAGGAGCAGGGTCCTGCAGCCCATGCGGGCTGCGACCAAAGCGGCTTCGCAGCCGGCGTGGCCCGCACCGACAACAATGACATCATAGGTGTGTGACATGAGCCAGCACTCTCACGTTTCCTTGAGTTTTCGGGAGGGGCTTCGCCCCGGACAGAGCAGCCAATCTCGATCGGCTCTTCCGGTCAGGCGTGCATGCATTCTCAAACGCTTTGGAGTTCATCAATTCTCCGGTTATTTTTATAATTGTGGCATGATCTCACGAATGTGGCTTCCCAACCTCAGAAAGGAGACGCTCGGTCGGCCATGGCAGTCACGCCTTACCGCGATTTCAACAGCGCCCTGCGAGCGCGATTCGGATGCCGCGTTCAGAAAATCACGCTGGATGCAGGCCTTACTTGCCCCAATCGCGACGGGACTCTCGGCGTCGGCGGCTGTATCTACTGCAACGAAAGGGGCTCAGGCACCGGCGCTGCTTCGATGGCTCTGTCCCTATCGGATCAAATCCGAAACGCCAAATCTTATCTTGCGAAACGTTATAAGGCCAAGGCCTTCATCGCTTATTTTCAGTCCTACTCGAACACATACGCTCCCTTAACGGTCTTGAAGTCTATTTATGGGGAGGCCCTGGCCGACCCTGATGTGGTGGGGTTGAGCATCGGGACCCGGCCGGATTGCGTGGAAGATGACGCTCTCGACCTTCTCGGAGAATACTCCGGGGATCGGCTCATCTGGATGGAATACGGCCTTCAGTCCGCTCACGACGAAACCCTGGCTCGCATTCGACGCGGACATTCCGTGGCGGCCTTCACCGACGCCGTGCGCAGAACCCGTGTGCGGGGACTCTCCATCTGTGCCCACGTCATACTGGGACTTCCCGGGGAGGGGCCTGATGAGATGCTCGCCACAGCCCGTTTTCTGGCTGATTCGGACGTTCAGGCTGTGAAGATCCATCTGCTTTACGTCGTTCGCGGAACCACCCTGGATGCGTGGTATCAGAGCGGGCTCTACCGCTGTCTGACACGCGACGAGTACGTCTCCCTCGTCGCAGAGTTTCTCAGCCTTCTGCCCCCGGAAATGATCATCCAACGGTTGACGGGCGATCCTCACGCGGAGGAGCTGGTGGCGCCCCAATGGGCCCTCGAAAAACGGCAGAATCTCAACGCTATTCATGAATACATGGCTTCCCGCAGCCTTTTTCAGGGCATGAAGTGTGTCAGGAGGCCGTGAAATCAGAGGGGCCGCAGAATGAACGGAGAGTCTTCTGTGGAATCCCCGTGCCTTGCGTTTCACTGTGCTCTCTCGGAGTTGGGTGCGTTGACACGAGGCTTTGACTTCGTTAAATACGATCCAAGAAATGAGTAGAGGTCGTTTCACATTTCATCCTGGAAGACAGGTGCTTCGATTTTTGAACATCGATGATGCAGCGACGGAGAAGATGATGAGAACATCAGACGATATGGAATGTGCGGAGCGAAATCTCCGCAGGAAGAGCGAGTCAGGCTTCACTCTCATCGAGCTTTTGATCGTCATGATCATTCTGGGTCTTCTTGCGGCGCTCGTGGCCCCACAGATGTTCCAGAAAGTAGGCTCTTCCAAGCAGAAAGCGGCCAAGACCCAGATTTCCATGCTCGGCACTGCCCTGGACGCCTACCGTCTGGACATGGGACGGTATCCCAGCGGCCAGGAGGGACTGGACGCTCTGCGCAAATCTCCTGGCCAGGGTCCCTGGGATGGCCCCTACCTTTCCAAGGACGTCCCGCCCGATCCATGGGGGAACCCATACGTTTACCGTTCTCCCGGTGAACATGGTGACTACGATTTGTATTCGCTGGGAGCCGACGGCCAGGACGGTGGGGATGGCGAGAA
>CAZEOY010000536.1:0-3117 GCA_964513835.1 uncultured Syntrophobacteraceae bacterium | reverse complement strand
GAGGCGCTGAAGGCGGATTTCCTCCCGGCTTCGGCGCCTTACCACTGCAGCCTTCTCAAAGGCGCCGACCGCTGCATGGAGAGCATCGTGGCCGAGACGGTCTTCGGCCCGGCGCACACCCCCATCCTGGCGTACATCGACTGCCGGCCGATGACCGAACCGGAGCACATGCGCCGCATGTTCGCCAGCCAGCTCGGCAATCCCGTGCAGTGGGTCGATGTGGTCAACGAGCTTGTCCGACGCGACCTGACGCCCTTCGTGGAAATCGGACCCGGCCAGATGCTGGGCCGGTCGGTGCGGTGGATCCACCGTCAGGCCCGGGTGCTCTCCACGGATGCCGCCGACACGCTGGAGGAGACGATCAGGCAGCTGGTCGACTGAGCGCGTCAATCCCCGGAGGCTGCCCCAGGATCACAGGAACGCCCCGATGGTCCCTGCAGCAGATGCCGGAGCAGTGGAATCCGGGCATTATAAGACACTCCGTGTGTGGGCTGACTTCTGAAGGCTGATGTCGGGAGCTCTCCGCTCCGCGACCCGAAGGATGCACCCATGAGGGCCTGGCCGGCTCTCATGGCGCGTCGGGCGCATCCAAAACCGACAGGTCTCTCAAAGGATTTCTGCCGTCGATGCCTTCGGGGGGGGCAATGTGAGCCAGATGGGCCAGCATGGGGACCAGGTCGAGAGTCGAGGCGGTCTCCCGTATGACGTGACGCCCGGGTATGACGGAATTCAATCCCGGCCCGGCCAGCCAGAACGAAACCATACAGTCATCCGGATAGAAGCTTCCGTGATGAGCATACTTGTCGGCATCGTTTTCAAAATAGACGCCCTTCCGGGTGACCACCTTGATGTCCGGCAGGGTCCATCGGGTGTACTGATTCCTCAACCCCGTGGCGAGGTAGTCACCCAGCTCGAATTGGGATTCGAGTGCGTTCAGCGGCAGAAGACATGAAAGGAAGGTTTCACCGTCCCTTGTGCTCTCACGGTATCTGCGCCAGTCGAAAACCCACCACCCGTCCGTCTCTGCGATTCCGTCGGCCCGCTCCCCGGGGTACTGGCTCACAAGGATGGCCTCTGTCGCATCGAGGATTTCTGCATCTCCCAACAGGAGATCCAGGGCAGGTTTCACATCCTCGCGCAACCGCGGGGGAACCATCCAGCTGCTCGACTCACGGTTCCGGAGATAGACCTCCTTGGTGCCGGCTCCCGGCATGATGACCGCATCCGCGTCCCGGCGGGCCGTCTTCCAGCCGGGAAGGCGAAAATCGTTCCTGAGAGCTTGATCGAAGATCGTGTCGGGAAGCTTCTTCCGAATTCGCGAAAACCCGTGCTCAGAGACGAAGACGAAGACGGTGTCCTCATAGCAGCCCAGTTCCTTCAGGGCCTGAACGAGCTCCCCCACCAGGGGATCCAGCACCAGCCTGGCATGGAAGCGCTGAATGGAATCCATGGCCAGGTTGGATTCCTCCGGCTCCGGGACCGGATAGTGGGAGTGGAGGTCCATCCCCAGCAGCTGGATGGCCATGAGGTCCGGGATGATTCCCTTGCGGCGGAAGACTCCCCTGAGACTCTTTCTGTAGGCTGAGATGTGCCCGGTCAGAAAACCCTGGACGGTCTTCCGATCCACATAGCCTGCATGGGGAATCCAGCGGCCGTTCCGAACCGCAGCCACCACCGACGAATTCCCCCAGAAGAAGGCTCCGGAGCGAAGCGACCAATCCGCTCCCTTGGTCAGCATGAGCATGCTCGTCATGGAGTGTCTGCCGGCTCGAGCGAAGAGATCGAAAAGGGTGATGACCCCATTCTTCTCAAGGATCCGGTTGATTCGCTGCTGCCCGTAGGATATGAGCGTGTGCGTGCGCGCAGTGCGACGGTCGAACCAGATGCTGGCGACCACTCCCGTGCGACGCGGGGTCAGCCCCGTGTACATGGATGTGACAGCCGGCTGCGAGGCTGCGGGAAGCGTGGTCAGAACCCTGGGAATATGGACGTAAGCATTGCTGTCGTCCTGCCCCAGCACCAGCTCGCGAATA
Organism: uncultured Syntrophobacteraceae bacterium; assembly: GCA_964513835.1. Classification (GTDB taxonomy): domain Bacteria; phylum Desulfobacterota; class Syntrophobacteria; order Syntrophobacterales; family Syntrophobacteraceae; genus JALOOX01. Next base: position 1,084 of record CAZEOY010000536.1, on the reverse strand, counting down.
TTGGGCAGCGCATCCAGGTCATCGGCCAGGATGCCGGCTTTCATGCCATGGATTTCGAGCACGAGGATTTTGGGTTCTCCGGCTCCATGGGCGGGTGGGCCCGCGAGCACCATCGAGAGGAGCAGGAGCCCCATCAGGACCGAGACGCCCCTGAGGCAGCGTTCTGAATTCATGGGTGGACGGGATGGCATGGGTATGGCGTGTTATCCGAAGTGGGAGTGCTGTCGAGTGGGCGCCTTCTTCGGGATCATCCAATGGCGCCTCGCTTTGGAGCCCCATCGAGCGTGGAACCTATAGCACGCTCAGCCGACCGCGGCAATGGGAGCCGGTCGTTCCAACAGGGATCTCTCGAATTACCCCTGAGGATCAAAGGACTCACGGAAGCAAGTATTCAGCTCGAAACTCGAAACCCGCAACTCGCAACTTTACGCGGCGTAAGGTGAGAAGGTGACAAGACCATCGGACGGGCGTTCAAGGATGGTGTGGAAGAGAGGCATCAGGATTCATCTCGGGCCGTGGATACTCCTGTTCCTTTGCGCAGCCTGTGCGAAGCCGATGGTCCCGACGCGTCTGGACTACCTGCATTACAACGGCCGGGTGAACGAGCACCGAATCGCCATCCAGGCATCTCCGGACCGGATCTTTGCCATCCTGACCGACGGCGACCAATTCCCGCACCTTGTCCCCGGAGACCGAATCCGGGTAACCAAGATCACTCCGGAGCCTTACGGTGTCGGCACCCAGATCCGGACTCAGACGGGATACAGAATCAAGCTGAGCTGGACTTCCAGCGTGGTGGACCTGCAGCCGGGGAGAAGAATCACCCTTCAGTTCCAAAACGGCATTTTCAATGGCGGCTATGAAATCTGGGAGCTTCAACCAATGGGGGACCAGACCCTGGTGAGTCATACCATTCTGTTCAACCTGTCGAATTTCATCTACCGCGTCCTGTGGGTTGTCAAAAACGTCGAAGAAAAGCACAATACACTCGTTGAAGGCACGCTGTGCAATCTCAAGCAGGCTGCGGAATCCCCCCACACGCGCTCCACTGCCGCCCCCATGCAGCACCCATGAGCACCCCGAC
>CAZEOY010000535.1:0-3120 GCA_964513835.1 uncultured Syntrophobacteraceae bacterium | reverse complement strand
ATCATGATTTTTCATTAGTGGTATAAGGTGAATGGTCTGAAATTCCTGCAAAAAGGGAATGACGTTCGTGTTTTTTGCATGAGTTCCTGCTCAGGGACTGTTACGAAGCTCGCTCACGCCGTTCCCCCCCGCGAGAGCATTGGGCCGGAGGGCTTTAAGCAGCTGGGTTCCCGCCTTCCCGGGAATGACGTTCGGCTTGAGTTGAACGGTATGCGGACAGTCTTTGAGCGCCCTGGGAGTTCGGACGGATCTCCCGTTTTGAGGACAGCCTTCCCATGATCAATTTCCAGAAGGCGCGCGACCGCATGGTCGAGGTGCAGATCATCAGCCGAGGCATTCACGACCAGCGCGTGCTGGATGCCATGCGGAAGGTGCCTCGGCATCTTTTTGTGGATGAGGCGTTGCAGGAACAGGCTTACAGCGATCATCCTCTTCCCATCGCCGACAAGCAGACCATCTCTCAACCGTATATCGTGGCCCTCATGACGGAAAAGCTGGAGCTGCAAGGGCACGAAAAGGTGCTCGAGATCGGAACGGGCTCCGGCTATCAGGCGGCCGTCCTGGCGGAGCTGGCCCAACGCGTGTTCAGCATCGAGCGGCTGCCGGGGCTGGCGTACAGGGCCAATCAGACTCTTCGGAAGCTCGGATACAGCAATATCATCGTACGCGTATCTGACGGGACTCTGGGCTGGCCGGATGAGTCTCCCTTTGACGGAATCATCGTCACGGCCGGGGCCCCCAAAGTGCCGCAGCCGCTGGTGGATCAGCTGGCCATGGGCGGAAGGCTGGTGGTGCCCGTTGGGGACCGGATGTCTCAGAATTTGATCCTCGTGGAGCGTGTCCCCGAGGGTATCCGGAAGACGGATCTCGGCGGAGTCCGCTTCGTGGACCTCGTGGGCAAGTGGGGATGGGAAGAATAGGTCATGGCCAAAGATTTCAAGCGCGGCCCCCTGATCGGCGTTGTCGGAGCGGGAGCTTGCCCCCTGCCGGTTGAGGAACTTGCGATCGAAGTCGGCCGAGAGATCGCCCACAGCGGCGGCATCGTGGTCTGTGGCGGCCTGGGGGGTGTCATGACGGCGGCGGCCCGAGGAGCCAAGCAGGCCGGCGGTTACACCGTAGGGATTCTTCCGGGGCCGAGCATCTTTGAGGCTAACGCTTACATCGATTTTCCCATTGCCACGAATATGGGGCATGCGCGCAACACCATCATCGTTCAGACCGCAGAAGCCCTGATCGCCATAGCCGGTGGCTATGGGACCCTGTCTGAAATCGCACTGGGCCTCAAAATGGGAAAAGGCGTTGTGGCCTTGGCCTGTGAGTTCAACATTCCTGGAGTCTTCCGGGCGGCGGACGCCAGAGAGGCGGTCCGTGAGGCCCTCACCATCATCAGAACCTCCGCTGCGCGTACGATCATGGTTTAGACCCTCTCATGACAAGAAAAAGCGAGAAGAAGGTATCCGAGGCAAACAACAGTCCCCCCGTTCCAGCTCCATCCGCCCCCCTGCCCATGGAACCCGCCGATGCAGCTCAGGCGCCCAAGGGGAGCAACGCTACGAAGCATCTTAACGCCGAGAACAAGGTCTTGCGCCGTCAACTGGCCGAGGTCGTGGCCACGGCGGCGAGCAATGAAAAGATCTGGCGGCACTTCGCGGAGATTGAGCGGATCCTTTTTCGCACGCGGGACCTGGACGTGCTGGTGGAGGAACTCCTGAGGGAGATCCGGGCCCGATTTCAACCCGACTATGCCGTCCTGCTGCTCTGCCATCCCGACATTCTGGAGCGGTTTTTCCCTGACATGACGCCGGAAATAGGCCCCCTGGGTGAAGGGACCTGGATTTATCCGGTGGCCCTGGAATCGGCTCGACATCTCCTGGGGGAATCTGCGCGCCCCCTGGTCATGAAGCCGGAAACCCTCCAGTCAGTTCTGGACGTTCTGCCGGCGGGGGCCGCCTCGGCGCGATCCGGGATTCTGGTCCCCCTCTGCATTCACGATGTGCTGTTCGGAGGGCTCTTTCTGGGCAGCCTCGATGCCGAACGCTACCAGCCGGATGATGCGACGGATCTCCTCGAACAGCTGGCCGTCAAGATTGCCCTCTGCATGGAAAACTGCCTCACCTACGAACGGCTCAAGGATTTTGCCATCGAGGATCAACTGACGGGCCTGCTCAGCTACTTCCAGATCCACACCCTGCTGGAGCGGGAATTTCGAAAGGCCCTCCGCACCGGAACGCCCCTCTCGGTGTTGATCATTGACCCTCAATTTTACCATGAGACCGACGGCCACCTGGATATCGGAGCCCGGGTACTCCGCCACGTGGCCGAGCAGCTGAGCGGGATCCTTCCCGAGGGAGATTCGTTCCTGGGGCGTTACGGCGGGGACGAATTCCTCCTGGTTCTCCCCAACGTGCAGGAGGAGGAAGCCCGCGAGGTCGTTCCCTACCTGACCCAGGCCATCCGCAAGAAGCCCTTCCGGTTCGAGAACGCGGCCATCCTCATCCAGGCCCTCATCAGCGTCGGAAGCGTCCGGGACCACATGAAGCGCTCCCAGGAACTGCTGGATTCCGCTCTCTCCGAGCTCTGCAATCTCAAGATGTCCAGCAGGGAATTGCGCCCGCCCCCGGACTAGATCGCTGTCCGAGAATTGTCATTTCGAGCGACAGCGAGAAATCTCGTTCATTCTAACATCAAGAGTTTGCAAGATTTCTCTCTCCGCTCCGCTCCGTTCGAAATGACACGAAGGTGATCTCGGACAGCCTCCTAGATCGCCTCCTGACTTTCGGGCCTCCCTGCTCTATGCCCGGTGGGATTCATACACGCCGCCCGAAGGGCCGCCCTACCGTTTCCCCGGCCGTCACAACCCTCACCCCACAGCTCAAACCAACACAATGACGAACCTGATTCCCTCCCTTCAGAGAAGCCAATGTTCTTGAACAAATGGGTGCCACGGGCCAGGCGAAGCTTGCCCGTGATCGTCTGCCAAAACTTGGGCCATGGCACCGGGCGACGCATCCGGCCTGCCACACCAGGAGTGATACCCGCCGACGAACCATCCAGACCGCCCATGACGCACCGCAGAGCTCGCCGGCCATGGCCCAGAGCCACATTCCGAGTTGCTTTTCA
>CAZEOY010000534.1:0-3121 GCA_964513835.1 uncultured Syntrophobacteraceae bacterium | reverse complement strand
GCCTGCTTTTGATGGCGGCGACCTTTCGCGGCAAGAGGATATATCCACACTCCTCCTGTTATCGTCTGGTCTTTGGCGTGTACGTCGGGCTGCCTGGACTGATCGTCGACCGATACGATGATATTCTGGTCTACCAGATCGGAACCCTCGGAATGTCAAAAATCGAGACCACCCTCCAGGAGCTTCTGCTGGAGCTCTTCTCTCCCAAAGTCCTGGTTTATCGGCATGACACACAGGCAAGGGCTCTGGAGGGCCTGGATCTCGTGAAAGGCGTCGCCTTCGGGGAGCTTCCGGGTGAAAGCTGGGTCGACCTGGACGGCCTGCAGCTGAAGTTGAACCCCCTGGGGGGCCAGAAGACGGGATTCTTTCTGGATCAGCGCGATAACCGAAATGCCCTGCGCCGTTGGGCTCCCGGAGCCCGGGTCCTGGATGTCTTCTCCTACAACGGTGCATGGAGCCTGGTGGCTGCGGCTGCCGGAGCGGCGCAGGTGACCGGGGTGGACGAATCGTCGGAGGCCATCGAGCAGGCGACCCTGAACGGGGCTCGAAACCGCCTGCAGGACCGCTGTCAATTTCAGGTCGCCGAGGCCTTCCAGTTCCTCAAAGCAGTGCCCCGAGGCTCATACGACCTGATCATTCTGGATCCGCCGGCCTTCGCCAAGACGAAGGCTTCGCTGCCCGAGGCCCGCAAGGGGTACACGGACCTGAACCGGCGAGCCATGCTGGCTCTGGAGCCCGCTGGAATCCTGGTCAGCTGCTCGTGCTCCTATCACCTCTCGGAAGAGCTGTTCCGCCAGGTCCTCCTGCAGGCGGCCCAGGCCAGCGGCCGAAGGCTCCGCCTCCTCGAAGCCCGGGGCCAGGCGCCGGACCACCCGATCCTCCTCTCCATGCCCGAAACCCAGTACCTCAAATGTCATATCCTGCAGGTTTGGTAGCTCGCCCGGACGTACCGGGGCCACCACGACGTTTCGGGTCCGCGCTCCGGTTTGTGGTTGTTCCCTCTCCCCACCTGGAAGAGAGGGGGCTTGGAAGCCTTGCCGTGATATCAGAGTTTGGGCAGCCAGCTTTCCTCGTCCGTGTACTCGGAAATGGCCGTGTAGGACCGGACGTGCTCCAGTTTGTTGAGAGCGTCGATGAGGGCATTGGCGCTGGCCAGCACGATGTCGGTGCCGACGGCCCTGCCGTCGACCAGAGCTCCGTTTTCTTCGAGCCGAACGCAGATCTCGCCCTGGGCGTCCGTGCCGGGTGTGACCGCATTGACCTCGTAGCGGACCAGTCTTGGGAATCTCTTCACCATTCTGAGGATCGTTTTGAAGGCGGCATCCACGGGACCGTGGCCGAACCCGGCATCCTGGACGACCTGCCCGTCCACTTCAAGCTGCACGGTGGCATTGGGAACCGAAATGGAGCCGGCAGTGACATTGAGATAGAGCAACCGATAGCGGAAGCCCTCGGAGACCTCCCGAGCTCCTGCCAGGAGCTCGATGTCGGCGTCGAACACGTGCTCCTTGCGAGCCGCCAGTTCCTGGAATGCGCTGAAGAGCTCCTGCGTCTCGCTCTTGCTGAATCCGTACCCGAGCTCCGACAGTCGGCTGGCGAAGTCTTCCAGGCTGCTGTCCTGGTTGAGAGCATCCATTCCCGTTCGGACACCGAGGATCTCAGGCTGCAGAATCTCGAAAGGAGGAGGAGTCGTCGCATCGGCGAGCTGGGGAACGGCCGATTCGCAGAGGAACGCATTGGGGCCGACTACGGGTTTGTGCGGCTGCACCCCGATCCCAGACAGCCGCCTCACCAGCCGACTCGTCGGACCCACCTGGTCCAGGTGGATTGGGCATTCCAGCCCCAGTTCGGCAGAGTGCAGGACAAACAGGGCCGCCAGTTCCTCGATCGGCGCATTGCCGGCCCGCTCTCCGATCCCGTTGACGGTGCAGTGGATCTGCCGGGCCCCGGCCCGCACGGCTGCCAGGGAGTTCGCCACCGCCAGCCCCAGATCGTTATGGCAGTGGATGCTCAGAAAAGCGCCGGGCATCCCCTGAGTTTCGGAGAGGACCGTCGCGACCAGCTTCTCGACGTCGGAGGGCATGGCACAGCCCACGGTGTCTGCCAGGTTGACGGATGTCGCTCCCGCTTCCAGAGCCACTCGAACGAGCTGAACCACTTCGGCCGCATCGGCACGAAAGGCATCCACCAGGGAAAACTCCACTTCACCCGTGAAACCCTTGGCCGTCTTGACGGCTGATGCTGCAATCCGACACATGTCATCAAAGCTCTTTTTCAGAAAATGCTCCCGGTACTGGCGGGAAACCGGGACAAAGGTGTGGAGACGAGCCCTCTGTGCGGTCTGGACAGCCTTCCAGGCGATTTCGAAATCCCTGGGGTTCGTGGCCCGCGCCAAAACGGCAATGACCGGCCCTCGCACCTCTCGCGCGATCTGCTCGCAAATTGCGAACTGCTCTTCAGAGGCCGCAGGGAACCCCGGCTCGAGGACATCCACCCCCAGGCGAGCCAACTGCTTGGCAATGCGAATCCTTTCCTCTTTGGTCAGCACGGTGCCCGGCGATTTCATTCCATCTCGAAGTGTCGTGTCAAACAGGAACAGGCGCCCCATAATCATCCTCCCCGATCCGTTGCGATCCATTGACGTCCATGTTGCCTTCGGCCCGATTCATGCCATTCAGCCGCAGCGCTGCCGGCGCGCGGCCTGGAAAATACTTGCAAGAGGCTCAAGCCTTGTCAATGTTTTTCACCCAAAGCCCTCCGGGAAAATCTGCTTGACTTCCAGGGGCTCATCATGTACCTAGAGACCTCGCTTGGGTTGAATGGCAACGCACCTGCCCCGAGCGGCTCATGGGGGGGCGGATAGCTCAGCTGGGAGAGCATCGGCCTTACAAGCCGAGGGTCGCAGGTTCGAGCCCTGTTCCGCCCACCAATCTCAAATGGGGTGGTAGTTAAGACGGTTATAACGCCGGCCTGTCACGCCGGAGGCCGAGGGTTCAAGTCCCTTCCACCCCGCCAGAAAATTCAAAGGGTTAGCAGGATTGCTGCTAGCCCTTTTTTGCTTTTTGCCAACCTATTGCTGACATCTCCTGGTTTGACGCTGGGGAAGGAATCCCTGCAGGAC
>CAZEOY010000533.1:0-3136 GCA_964513835.1 uncultured Syntrophobacteraceae bacterium | reverse complement strand
CAGGAACCAGTCCGAAGCAAAGTAGAAGGCGACAGCAGCCAAAATACCGGCCACCGCAAGGCCCTTGTAAAGGGCGCCCATGATGTACTCATTCTTCCCAAGCTTTACAAAGTAGGTACCGATGATGGAGGCAATGATGGAGATACCTCCGATCATGAGCGGAAATTCGACCCAGAGGCTCTCAGCCTTGAAAACCGTTTTGGCCAGCAGCATGGCAGCAACCAGCGTAACGGTGTAGGTTTCGTACAGGTCGGCGGCCATACCGGCGCAGTCGCCCACGTTGTCACCAACGTTGTCAGCAATAACGGCAGCGTTTCTGGGATCGTCTTCGGGAATACCTGCTTCGACTTTTCCCACAAGGTCGGCGCCGACGTCGGCGGCCTTCGTGTAAATACCGCCGGCGATACGAGCGAACACACTCATGAGAGAGCAGCCGAAACCGAGGCCAACCAGAGCGTGGAAAGCGTCGTCAACAGGAGCTACAGCCTTGACGAAAGCATAATAGCCAGCGACGCCCAGAAGGCCCAAGCCAACCACCATGACGCCCGTGACCGAGCCGCCCTTGAAGGCGACGCTCAAGGCAGCCTGAAGGCCGCTCTTGGCAGCTTCGGTGGTTCTCACGTTGGCCTTGACCGTGACCATCATGCCGATATAGCCGGCCAGGGCCGAGCCAAATGTGCCCAGCACGAAACCGATGGCCGTCCACTTGCCGAGGTAGGTCAATGCAGCCGCAAGGACAACGCACACGATCGCAACAGTTTTGTACTCACGATTCAGAAATGCGGTAGCGCCTTCGCGAACGGCATCGGAAATCTCTTGCATCCTCTCGGAGCCCGCAGGTTGCTTGGAGACCCATGCTGCGGTGACCAGGGCATAAGCTACGCCCAAACCACCACAACCAAGGGCAAACATGACGATTTGACTCAGTTTCATCTAATCCTCCTTGGTATCGTTTAACCTGTTGTCCCTTCAACCCATCCCGGGGGCTCACCCCCCAGCCATCCCAAAACTCTCTTCTTCCCCTCACCTCCTCTGACACAATGTACAATGAATCACAACGCCTGATCCCAAAAAAAGTGTTTCCAGACTCCTCAAAACAGTGCACGCGTGCGAGCACGCAAATAAACCCGCAGCTCGGCGGGAATGACCCCGGAGGCTAACAAATCCAATCGATCAGGCCGAACAGGTGTGGAACAGTCCCTCCCCGGCATGGCCTGAACCACAGCCAACCGCCCGCGCTCTCGCTCCAGGCGCGGCCCCCTCTTTTCAACGGCAGCAACGCGTTGAAATAGATACTTTTTTCACATGCATCACAAAGCTACTTTAGCATGCACTCTTTGTCAAGCACAAAACAGGACCGCCTGACCAGCCTCCAAAGCTGCTCCAGCCCTTGACCTGGCCGGCCCCTGATCCAGCAAATGGTCCAAGATTCAGAGTGAAGAGCTCACCGCGCCCTCATGGCAGCGTCGCTTTCTCACGAATGCACTGGAGCTCACCTTTGATGGCGTTCAACCGTCTGATTTCCTCGAGGAGGAACTCCTGCCGCTGTGCAGTTTCCTTCTCGGTCAGACTCCTTCTTTGCATGCCACGATCAATAGCCCGGGCAATGCCTTCGGAGGCTGTATCGATCTGGTGAAGCATATCACGGCGGAATTCCTGCTTTGCGCGCTTCAGTCTTTGCAAGAAATGGTAGCGGACCTGACCGCTTTGCATGTCGATAGCTTGCAGCATCCTGGATTTTCTCGACTCGAAGATCCTTTTGCGAGCCCAACGAAACAAGGTCTCCCGAAGCTTCTGAAAGCGGCGACTCACCAGACCCGGCACCCATTGAGTCAGTGAAGAAGTCAGCATCTCCAGCCCAACGGGCTCCTCTTGCAGGCGAAAGGAAAGGCTGTAGTGGGCCGGCCATTTCCCGGCGCTCACGCCGCCACTGAAAGGGATATCGAAAAGACCCGATGAAAAAGCCTGGAGGGATTCCACGATGCCGGTCACCCGGGACGCCAAATCGTCACAGATCATCGCCAACAACTGGCTCAGTCGCTCGTCCAACTGAACCACCCACTGCCGGTAAGCCTGCTCGACCTCCTGGACCACATATCTGGCCAGCGCTTCCTCGAGCTCTTTCAGACCCAGTTCACGATTCTCCTCATAGAACGCATCGAATCGTTCACTCATCTCCGATAGAAAGCGGTCCTTGAATTTCTTCAGCTCAGGATCCAGACACTCCTGGACGACCTTCTCTATCTCTCCTTCCAGCAGGATATCCAACCGCTCCTTTTCCTGGAACATCTCGTATTTCTTCGACTCAAAAACGACAATCTTGCTCTTGAGCTCCTCGAGGGGCATGGCAACGGATTTCAGTTCCAATTCCGTCTCCAACTGCATCTGAGACGCTATCCTGAGGAGATGGCCGGTGACCGAAAGCAGCAAAGTTTTCCCTTTTTCATGGGTGAGAAAGCCCTCAAGTACGTCGGTGAAGGCAGAAAGCCTGCTCGCTGCAAGCTTCTCGTCCGATCCCTCCAATTTTCCTTCCAGGGCGCTCTTGGCCGAGATCGGGTACACTTGCGCATCCGTCTCCAGGGCATCCCGGAGGACACTTGCCGCAAAATGGAGCGACTCGGAGACTTCCGGCTCTGACAAGTAGTCGATCTTGTTCAGGAGGAAGAAAATCTTCCCGGAGAAGTGCCGCACGTCTTTCAGAAAATCCAGTTCAGCCTGGCTGGCTGGCTGCTCCACCGAAAGCAGAAAGAGTGCAGCGTCCGCTCTGGGGAGATATTGATAGGCCACGTCCGTGTTGTGCCTGTACACCGATCCCACCCCAGGTGTGTCGATGAGTCGGACACCATCCTTGAGATAGGGGGATGGATATGTAATGAGGACTTCCCGTACACTTTTCTCGTTTCTGGGATTGCCGCCTTCGGTCACGAAGTCGGCCAAACGCTCGGGCCCAACCGACTCCACACGACCATCCAGGAAGCTCACCTCAACTGACAGCTCATCGCCATATGTCAGAACGGTCACAATAGAGGTGAGGGGAATTACTGCCACGGGAAGGAGGTCAACTCCCAGGAGAGCATTGAGAAGACAGGTCTTCCCCCTTTTGAACTGTCCCACCACCAGCAGATGGAAGATGTCA
>CAZEOY010000532.1:0-3137 GCA_964513835.1 uncultured Syntrophobacteraceae bacterium | reverse complement strand
CCGCATCGTTTCCCGGACCCTGGAGATAGCCCGCTTGCCCTCGTTCATTTGCGAACCGCCGCAAAAAACTTCTGCAGCAGTTCCTGAGTATCCTTGCCGGAGTAAATCTCCAGGTCCTTGAGGTTCACAACCCGGGATCGAAAGGAATCCAGATCCGGGTGTTCATCGACAACCATACCCTCCGCTTTCAACTTGCTCAGGAAATCGGACTCGTTGTTCCGGCTCCACGCCCTCTGGAATTGGGCCGCTTCCACCATGCTGCGGCGGACAGTCTCCCGGTCCGCTTCCGCAAGCGCCTCAAACCACTGGAGGTTGGCCACGTCAATGTGCGAGGAATAGACATGGGACGTGAGTGTCAGATACTTCTGCACCTCGAAGAGCCGGTAGTTCCAGATCACTGAGAGTGGGTTCTCTTGAGCGTCGATCGTCCGCTGCTGCAATTCGGTATAAATGGGCCACCCCATGGGTGTGGGATTGGCCCCCAGGAGCCGCCAGAGCTCCTTGTGGAGAATGGACTCCATAACGCGGATCTTGAGGCCGCTCAGATCCTGCGCCGAGTGCACGGGACCCCTGCTGTTGGTGAGGTTGCGGAATCCATTCTCAGAAAAGGCGAGCCCCTTGAATCCCGCTTTCTCGAGGCGCTGGAGCAATTCCTGACCCGCCGGTCCATCCAGAACCCGATCAACGGTCTCAAAGCCGTCGAAGAGAAAAGGGTAGCTGATGACCCGGGCCTCCGGAACCAGGGTGTCGAAAGGACCGTCCGTGATGACTCCCATTTGAATCGAATTCATCCGAATCTGCTGGAGCAGCTCCGATTCCGTCCCCAGGGACGCACTGTGGAAAATCTTGACCTCGAAATCGCCGCGGGATTCCACAAGCTCCTTGAATTTCTCTGCACAGATATTCTGAGCCGATCCCGGAATCGTCACCACCCCAAGTTTGATGACCGTCTTGCCCGCAGCGGACCCAACCCAAAGCAGGGCGAGCAACACACCCAACAGTACCTTGCAGATTCTCATGAACCCCTCCTTCCTCTGAAGCCATTCAGATATCAGAACGTTTCGCCAGGAAGCCCGCCCGCTGGAGGTACTCGGCGGAAGCCATCACGATCTCTTCAGGATTCTGGTCGTAAGTATCCAGCTTCACCACCACGTATCCTTTATAGTCCGCTTCCTTCACGCGATGAAGGAACCCCTGAAGGTCCAGGCTTCCCTCTCCGAGTTGAACATGCTTGTGCTTCCGGTCGGCCGGGACATCCTCGATGTGGATGATCCCCACATGCGATTTCAGCACCTCCCATGCCTCCAGCGGATCCTCCCCGGCGCAGTAGAAATGGCCAAGGTTGAAATCCACCTGCATGAAGGGATCCATGCCGAATTCCTTAAGAAACTCCAGCATCTCCCCACTGCGCTCCAGTAGAAGCTCGGGCTCGGGCTGGATAAACACTTTGACCCCGAGCTTGCGAGCCAATGGCATGACCCGCTGCATGTTCGCCATGAAAAGGCGCCAACCATCCATCCGGTTCATCGTCGACGGAATGCGCCCGGCAGCCAGTGTCGATACGGACGGTATGCCCATGGCCGCTCCCAGGCGAAGGCAATCGAGTGTATAGCGAATGCGCGTTTCACGCTGGATCCAGTCCTCCTCCAGCCATGATGGATGGTCTTTGGCTCCCAGGGCCGAGACGTTGCATGCACTGAGGTTGCACGCCTTGAGCTTGCGCTGGGTCAAACATTCGATCAGCCGGGCGCTTTGTGCCGCTGTAAGATCCTCGGGGAAGGCATGGGGACGGTCGGCCAGAAGCTCCACGGCTGTGAACCCACATTTCGCTATAATTTCAATGGATTCAGCTATCGGCCGCAACCGGAGCACCGCGGTACTGTAAGCAAAATTCATCAAAAGCTCCTCAATGTTCCTTCGATTCTTTCAACTGCGGAGAGAGCCTCGCCAGTCCAGAACGACGCAGGCGTCAACGTACAGGCGCACCGGGTTGAGATCCAGTTCGGAGATCTCGGGAAAGTCGGCCAGCAGCCATGAGACACGGACCAGGAGATCGATCAGTCCCTGCCTGCTCAAGGGCGGCCCGCCCCGAGTTCCCGAAAGGAGAGAGGATCCCTTGAGCTCATCCAGCATTACGGTTGCCTCCTCCTCACGGAGCGGGCCGACCCGGAGGGCCGTCTCATGCAGCAGCTCAACATAGATGCCACCAGGCCCCGTAACCACCACTGGTCCGAACGTCCGGTCCTGCCGCCCACCCACAAACCACTCGAGCCCCGGTTCAGCCATGCGTTGCAGGAGCACTTCGGGGCCCAGGGGCAGCAGGCGCTGATAGGCATCGCGAACCGCCCCGTCACCGGCAAGGCCCAAAAAGACACCCCCGACATCGCTCTTGTGGATCACCTCGGGCTGAGCCGTCTTCATTACCAAAGGGTATCCAAGCGCCGCTCCCGATGACAGGGCTTCCCTTTCATCCGCAGCATGTCGGTGTTGGACCAGAGGAATCCCGTAAGCCGCCAGAATATGCGCAAGCTGCCTCGAGTGCAGGGGACCGCCGGACCGTTGATCCAAGAAGGCCCTGGCCCTTTCCGGTTCAATATCGGGAGGCCGCTCACTGCCCAATGCAATGAGGCGGCGGGCGTGAAACCGGCGGTTCCAGGCCAGGGCCCGCACCGCCTCCCTGGGATCGGTGAAGATGGGAAAGCTCACCGCCCGGCGATTGACTTCCAGTTCGCTCTGCATGGTGAATACACAGACAGCCACGGGCTTTGGAGAGCGCTCGATGACGTCGCCGAGCCCCCGGATCAATTTCCTGGAATCGCCGGCATCCAGAACCCCTTGATAGTTGTGGATGAAAAGCAGTCCATCGATATCCTCCCTCTCCAGGGTTCTGGAAGCGAGCGTCAGATAGAGAGGTAGATTGAACAGATCTCCTAGATCCAGGGGATTGTGCGGCTCGATGACCTTGGCCCTCGATTCCGCTCGCACCAACCCGGTGAAATCCTCCGGATAGGGGGGCAGCTGAAAACCGTACTCGTCCGCAGCGTCCGCCGCCATCACCGCGTGCCCTCCCGACCTGGAAATGACTGCCAGTCGGGAGCCCCGCATGGGCGACAAAGAGAACGCCTTCATCATTTCAA
>CAZEOY010000531.1:598-3143 GCA_964513835.1 uncultured Syntrophobacteraceae bacterium | reverse complement strand
AGGCTGTCATTTGGGACCAAATGTCCGCTATCGGCGGATAGCCGTAAGAAACAACGATGGAGAAGATCGCGATGAGAATCATGCTCTGCTACGATGGCTCAGACGAATCCATGGAAGGACTGAGGGAAGCAATTAAGCACGCGAAGGCTTTCAACGCTGAAGTAATGCTGGTTACATCGGTTCGAGGTGATGATAAGTCTTATCCCAACATGATCGAACCTGTTGAACAGAAGCTGAAGGAAGCACAAGCTCTTTTCGACGAAAACAACATAGTCTGTAGAACACACATATCCTACCGTGGAGTAGATATGAGCTTAGGAGAAGATCTTGTCCTGCTTGCCTCGAGACAGCAGGTCGATGAAATCATATTTGGCATCAGGACAAGATCCAAGGCCGGCAAATTCCTGCTAGGGTCAGTTGCACAGTGGGTAATGCTCAAGGCCGAATGTCCCGTAATCGGGGTAAAGAAGAGAATGACTCGTTAGACTGCGCGGCCGGGGAGCTCTTCAAGATGCGCCACAAGTCGAGAAAGAAAGTATTTCTCCTTACTACCTTTAGACTCTGTGACAACAACGGATATACAAGTACACAGATCGACAATTTCTTCTGCCGCAACGGCTTCAGGATGGTCGAGACTGCAGAAGAAGCCGATTGTATTGTGATCAGCACCTGCGGGTTCGACCAGGAGCGTGAAAATGCATCCAGACATATCATCGACCAATACATAGACCGGTTCTCGAAGCAGAAGCTTATCATCATATGTGGATGCCTGACCAAGATCCATCCAAACCTGTTTGAGCAAACCAGTGTGATCACCATAGGTCCGAAGGACCTGCAGAGATTCAATGAAATCTTTCAGCCTGAAATAGGGATTGAAGACGTTTCAGGAGGAAAACTGAACGATCGCTTCATTGATAGAGATTATGGAATCTTCGACGCCTATTACCTCCAAATCTGTCAGGGATGTGTAAACAACTGTACATACTGTGCTATCAAGAAGGCAAAAGGTTATGTGACGAGTAAACCGCTGAACAAGGTCATTCATGAGCTGGAGCAGGCTGTAAAGGATGGCTTCAGCCGCATCATGCTGCTTGGAGATGACTGCGGAAGCTATGGTGTGGATCTGGGTATCGATTTTTCGGATCTTCTAAACGAGCTCGTCCATTTCGATGTCGGGATAAGCATCAACTATGTAGAGCCGGGCAGGTTCTTGCACTTGTACTCCAAGTTGCGGCGAAGCACGCTTGAACGTGTCGAGTTCATCAATATACCGATTCAGTCCACCTCAAACCGCATTATAAAGCTGATGGGGCGTCACTACGAGGTCGACGATGTATTGCGGCTCATGCAGGAAATGAGGCGGAATTACCCGGGAATATACCTCGAAACTCACATAATGTATGGCTTCCCAACGGAGAGCCGGGAAGAATTTGAAAGCTCTTTTCGTGCAGCTGAGTACTTCGACAGCGTCATATACTTCTATTACACGGATCGAAGAGATGTCAGAGCTTCCCGTCTAAATGGAAAAATCCCGGTAGCAGAAATAGACCTTAGGACTCAAGCTATCTTAAACCATCCCAGGTTCCATCTCAACCGTGACAGTGCAACTCCTCCCATCATTATGCTGGGATATGACCTGCAAACCCCACATGACATATTCAAATCCATAGAAGGCAGTATGGGGGCTATTTCAGAAACAGACCCTCCGAGGGAGGGAGTCTGTGGCTGAGCCCTTCCCTGCGCGACTCAACAGAGATAGGCTCGAGATTCTTCGAGAGGAGACCACTGTTACGCGTGCACTGCGGATCGGGTTTTACTTGAGGTGGTGCGATAGAAACCTGAGTTCAGGTCGAGACTGAAGAAGGAATCGGCAAGACGCAGAGAGACGGCGCAGATTTTACTCACATGAGCCCGGGGGGCGGTTGCGGATGGTTGACGTGACTGAGAAAGCGATTACGGCACGGGAAGCAAGGGCCGAGACCGTGCTTCACCTTGATCCTCAAACCTTCCGGCGCATAGAGGACCGGGAAATCCCGAAGGGCAACGTATACGATGCCGCGCGACTGGCCGGGATCATGGCCGCAAAGAAGACCTGGGACCTGATTCCCCTCTGTCATCCTTTACAGCTTACCGGCGTCGAGATCGATTTTCCTTCTGACCCGGAGAGGGGTGAAATCAAGATTTCTTCACGGGTCCGAACGCACGACCGGACCGGTGTGGAAATGGAAGCCCTCGCCGCTGCAACTCATGCAGCATTGACGATATACGACATGTGCAAAGCAGTGGATAGAGCGATGGAAATCCGTTCCACTCGACTGGTCTACAAAACAGGCGGTCGCAGCGGAACATACGAGCGCTGAGATGGGCTCGCCCCCCGGGGTGTGGTTGGTCGGGATGAGCTGCTTCTGAAAGGAGATGGCAATGCATGGATTTTATGGCCGTATTCTGTATGTCGACCTAAGCGGCAAGACATTTAGTATTGAACCGGCATCCGACGAAATCCTCTCTGATCATCTAGGAGGGAAAGGACTGGCAACCAAACTGC
>CAZEOY010000531.1:0-588 GCA_964513835.1 uncultured Syntrophobacteraceae bacterium | reverse complement strand
GTGATCGAGGGAAACCCTCCAGGAGTGGACCCCCTTGCCCCGGAAAACCAACTGATCTTTGCCACCGGCCCTTTCTGTCAGAGTCGCATCTGGGGGGCGAGCCGCTACGGGGTGTTCACCAAATCGCCACTGACGAGGCTCTACGTCGAATCCTACGCAGGGGGCAAAGTTCCTGAAGCTGTCGATGCCGCAGGATTCGATGCCGTTGTTTTTACCGGCAGGGCTGCCCGACCGACGGTCGCCTCGATCCATCCGGACGGGGCGGAATTCTTCGATGCTGACGACTTGTGGGGAGCAGACACTTTCCGGACCGAAGAAGAAGCGAAACGCCGTTTCGCCGTCGTCAAAGACGGGTACCGCAAGCTGGGCGCCGTCGTCATAGGTCCTGCAGGCGAGAAAATGCTGCGGTTTGCGGTCATCGAAAACGACAAGTGGCGCTCTGCCGGGCGAGGTGGCGTGGGGGCCGTCATGGGATCGAAACGGCTCAAGGCCGTTGTATTCCAGGGTGACCGACAGCGCAGCCTAAATAATCCGGAAGGTGTTGCCGATTATTGCAAAGCTTTCGCCAAGGCAAACATTGAAAATCCG
>CAZEOY010000530.1:0-3143 GCA_964513835.1 uncultured Syntrophobacteraceae bacterium | reverse complement strand
TTTCTCATCCATGTAAGTGACGCGGTAACCTTGCGCTTCGGAAATGCTGCGAATCCAGGCATGCACCTGAGCCAGATCGGCGTACAATTCGTGCTGCTGCAAGAGCCAATGAACCAGCTCCAGGTCACCCATGGCTCGCACCTTGGCATCGCTCACAATTTTGCGATGAACCTCTTCGTACATCCGCCAGCATGGTCCGACCAATGAAAGGGTCAGGATCACGAACAAGATCAAGAGGAGACGCATTCGAAGACTTGATAGTCTGGACATCGGCCTACACCTTGAATCGGTATCCAACACCACGGACCGTCTCAACCCAGTCCGAATAAACGCCCAACTTCTGGCGCAAACGGCGCACGTGGGTGTCCACCGTGCGAGCATAACCCTCGAAATGGTAACCCCATACTTTGTCCAGCAACTGATCCCGAGTCTGAACTCTCCCACGGTTCTTGACCAGTTCCACAAGCAGCTTGAATTCCGTGGCCGTTAAAGCGATCTCCTCACCATGCAGGCTGGCGTTATGACCCTCAAAGTCCACCCGAAGACCTTCATGCTGCCAGATGCTCTCCGTGGCGGCATCTGTGGCCGACCTTCTGAGAATTGCACGGATTCTCAGAACCAGCTCCCTGGGACTGAACGGCTTCACCACGTAGTCGTCAGCCCCCAGTTCGAGCCCGACGACGCGATCCACCTCTTCACCACGCGCCGTCAGCATGAGGATGGGAATGTTCTTCGTCTCGCTATCCCGCTTGAGCTCCTTGCAGACCTCAAAGCCGTCCAGGCCGGGGAGCATCAGGTCCAGGATGATCAGGTCGGGCAGGTTCTGGCGCGCCATGCTGAGACCCTCATATCCATCCCTCGAGGTTAGAACATCAAACCCTGAAGTCTGCATGTTGTAAGACAGCAGCTCAAGAATATCCTTATCGTCTTCTACAATAAGGAGTTTCATCTTACTCATTCAGGTCTCCAAAAGATGAAAGCGGATCGCACAAGATTCATCAAGTTGGAACTCGCACCGGTGACACATCCACATAAACCAGCGAGTATTCTTACCCAAATGCCGCAAAAGAGCAAATCCTAACTCATTGCGGGCTGAAGGCATTCACCCCGGGAAATATGCATCAAAGGCAGAATTGATTCCTGGGGCCGAAACCTCAGGATCTGCCGCCCCCTCCGATTTGTTGGATTCTGCTTGGAGCTTCGCCCACCAGTTTCTGCATAAGCCCCGGATCTTTCTGGTTCTGAGGTAAGGGAGTCATGAACAAATCGGAGGCAAAAGGAATGAAAAAAAATATAATTAGTAATATATTCATCTCCATCCATAGCAAAAATCAAAAGATGATCAAAACAAATGGACCGATGGGGATTCGATGAGGCCTTGAGATGAACCGGGCGGAGTCAACTGCAATGCATGGCAGGTTCGAGGCGATTCATAAAGAAGTCCTTGGCCGTGCACCCTGGGTCGAATAGCTCAGAATCTGTGCTGCCCGCCTTCAGGTGCTCGATTAGAGTAAACCACGACACAGCCGTTCATACTTACCGCTGCTTCCTTCCGGACCTGACGGGGTTCGTACTCGTCTGTTGCGCGGTGTCCAATGAACACCAGAATTAGAAACAGCCGACCTGAAGCGAATCCTTCCCAGGGAATTCAGCCCCGCTAAGCGGATTTCGGGTTACAGGGCACCGCTAGCTCCCCGCCTAGCACGACCAAGGGGATTGGCAGATCGACATCCATCGTCTCGATATCACAAATTTGCCGCCCGATCAACGGGATTGCATCGAATGCTGCTCGGGCAGAAGCATGTCCAGCGCCTGTACGTCGGGAAGGAACCGGCAGTGGCTGCCGGGCATGTTCAAGAGACTTCGCAGGGTAGGGCGACTCCACCCCCCCATCAGATGCTGCCACCCGCCCAGATAGACGGCGCACGTCGGGGAGAGGGCGTGAAGGGCTGTCCAGATGCGGCGTGCGAGATAATGCTCCCTCCGATCCCACCACAAATCCCATCGACTCTCAACGGTGCGGGTCCACAAATCTCCTGCCTCCTGATCTCCTGTCAGAGCCTTGCGTGCCAGAACATAGCTGCGCTCGTGCTCCCTGGGGATACCGGGGGATGACAGGAGCAAACGGATGTTCTGGACTGAGATCATCTCGGGCCAGGATGCAAGCCAATGCCTGCTGAGCTCTGAGGCATCACAGAGGACCAGCTTGGAGCCATGAGCGCGTGCAAAGCGCCTGGCCGCACGGTATTCAAAAGGCAGGCAGATCTGTCTTCGGATCCGAACCACAGCGGGATGGCGGAGGCCGTCACGCCGAGCCAGCCTCAGGTCCCGTGACGCCCTGGAGACGTTCGCTGAGAGAATCTTCAGCAGCTCCCGCTGCCTTGCTGCTCTGAACGAGCGGCCGAAAGGGCTCAGTTCAACCAGGATGAGATCCGGCTGAAGAGAGCTCAGCAGGACGTTGGTGCGTCTGAAACCGACGGGATCGCCATGATCGACTCCCACCAGGAGAAGCCGCTTCAGAATCGCAGAAGCCTCCAGTTCGTGCGGTGAGAGATGAAAGCCGCTCGAACCATATCTGGATAATCGTACCGTATTTGCCGAGCGCAATGAGTCCTCGGACGCTTTCCCAGTGCCGATTCAGATGATGGGATAGAGCTCGTTGAAATGACTGACGTGAAAAGTCGCCTCCAGCGAGGGATTCTTGTAGGCTGCGAAGCACACCCCCGTCGAAGCCGCCAGGGCCTCGTCCACCTGGGAATCCCCCACATACAGGACCTGGCCGGGACTCACCCGGAAAGTCTCCAGTATCCTTTCCATGGACTCGGGATGTGGCTTGGGAAAACGGACATCGGACGCGGAAACCACGAGGTCGAAATATTGCTCGAGGCTGAAGTGGGCCAGAACCTCGTGCGTGGACACTGTCCGATTGGTCGCCATGGCTATGCGGTGGGTGGTCCGGGCAGATGCCAGAAATTCCACCAAACCGGGTTCGGGTTTGAGGTACACGTTGAATGCCTTGAAATCGATGGTCTGAGTGTAATCCCATGCCTTCTGAAAATCCAGCGCCTCCGGGAGCAGGAAGCGAAGCGACTCTTGAACCGGATGCATGTGAATGAAGTCCTGTTGATCGGGGCGCACGGGAG
>CAZEOY010000529.1:0-3145 GCA_964513835.1 uncultured Syntrophobacteraceae bacterium | reverse complement strand
CCTGGACGTGAAGTCGAGCCTCGTTTTCCCTGGGGAGAATGGAAAGCAGAGGAGGGATTTCAAGGGACCTTGGCAGAGGATCAGGAAGGCCGCTGGGCTCCCCGATGATTTCAGATTCCACGGGCTCAGGCATCACTTCGCCTCGACTCTGGTCAGTAATGGCGTAGACCTCGGGATCGTCCGGGAGTTGTTGACTCACAAGCACGTCGGGACCACGGAAAGGTATGCTCACTTCGCACCTGGTGCTGTAAGGGACGCAGCAAGGAAGGCCGGGGAGCTGTTGAGCCCGAAGCGCAAGGCGGAGGTCCTGACCATCGACGAGAGGAGATAGGGGTGCCTTGACTCCACCGATCGAGGGGCTGAGGATACCGAGAAATGGATTCAGAAGGCTTGAAAGGGATAGGGATGGCATCAGTTCACAAGCGGAGAGAGGGAGCACTTCCATGAGAAACGAGTTCACAGCAATCGTCGAGAGGGATGGGGACTGGTTCATCGCATACTGTCCCGAGATCCCCGGCGCGAACGGCCAGGGCAGAACCGAGGACGAATGTCTGAAGAGCCTGTCCGAGGCCATTGCTCTCATTTTGGACGATCGAAGGCAGGACGCTTTGCGTGGGACACCCGAAGGTGCGGTTCGTCACCAGGTGGTTGTCGGACAATGAAGCGGAGCGCATTGCTGCGACACCTGAGACGATACGGATGTTACCTGAAACGGGAGGGGGCAGAGCATTGCCTCTGGTCCAACCCCCAAACGGGACAGATCGAAGCGGTCCCCAGGCATACCGAGATCCCTGACAAGCTCGCAAAGAAGATATGCAAAGGCCTGTCCGTGCCTGAAATCAAGAGGTGATCAGGCCGGCTTCCAGGGATAAGGCGCCCTGATCAGGGCGACCGAAAAGGCGACTCCTGGACCTTTCCCTGGATTCTTTTCTCTGACTGCACGGAGCGAAACACGCCAGGAGGCACGAACCCTCCTACACCGACCTCGCACCAGGAGACATGAGACATGCCCAAAGAGAAGTCCCTGCCGACACAGCCCCTGGAGATCGTTGCCAGGGAAATCCGGCCTTATACCCCATTTCCTCGACCTTCCACCATTCGAGCGAGGAAACTCCCTTGCGCTGGTGGAGGGTCCCCGGCCTGAAACCGCCCCTGGACTTCCACTCGATCCAGACGCGGATGAGGAATTTGGTTTCACCATGAATGTGGTCCTGCACCCAGTAGGGAAGGATGACCTGGGCCTCCTGTGTGTCCTGTGCATCTTGTCGTTCCTGCGTCACCATGAAAGGGGGACTCCTTCTTTTTTCGCCGGGGCCTACTCGCCATCGTGGTACTGAAACACGGTGCTCTTGGTCGGAACCGTACGGTGTACGGTAAACGTAAAGCACCACACTCGTCGTGAGGTGAAGGCTCTTTTCTTCGAGGGCCTCGGGTTCGCCGGGAAAGTGGGGGCTCTCTGCCTGCCCGCCTGTCGGTCCGTCTGACCACACCGCCCTCTCTCCCTTACCGGCGAAAGCGCCTGCCGATTTCCCTTCACGGCTCTCTTCCCGGCTTCTCGATGGTAAGGCTATCTTGAGGAGCGTTCGTTGTCCAGTCCGGATCGCAATCTGTGGCGGATTTCATGAGATCGCGGGGTGGGGGGGCGTACCCAAAACAAGCCCGGGGCCAGAGCGTCCTGAAATGGGCGATCAGGGGCCTTCTCGCACGGATCGGCTTCTTGGGGGTGGGGTTTGGGGGTGTGATGCATGAAGGGGGAGGGGCCATCTGGTGCGGCGAGGAGGTGAGGCTCAGGGTGCTTCCTGGCAGGCCTCGGCACGCATCCGTGCACGCAATGTGCACGCAAAACAAAAGGGGTTACAGCGTTCCCACCGTAACCCCTTGATTTTCCTGGCAGGCCAGGAGGGATTCGAACCCCCATCCCTCGGATTTGGAGTCCGATGCTCTAGCCGTTAGAGCTACTGGCCTGCAAGCCAGACCCTATATATCGACTTCGCCCCTTCGTGTAAAGCCAAAACTCGTGCAGGTGCGCCACAGAATCCGAGGCGGGATTCAGGCCAGCTGTTCGGGGGTTGGGCTTGGCCTGCGGGCGGGATGACCCTTTTCAAGCCTTTCACTCCATGACCGCCTGTGGAATGGTGCCGCTTCACCTCCATCCCTTTCCGGAATCTGGGCCACAGTCTGGGTAGAATTTCGGCCTGGCAATCCCCTTGTGGCGAAAGACGGAGGTTTTTGGTGCGTCGAGCAATTCTCCCACTGGAATTGCAGTCAAGTAATGTGAGGGAGCGGGACGGATTCATGTCCGAGCACGCTATGAAAGGATCCCTTGGTGGCTCGCATGAATCATGGTTGAAAAGGGTCTTCATCCTTGAGACGACTGTTCTCAGCGAGGGAATTCTATGAACAACGGTCAGAATGCACATTCGTTCACAGAAAAAAAATTTGGCATAGAATCTGAAACAAATATTTTGTACGTTGTCTTCATGGAAAGCTTGTCTTATATTTAATATATACTTCTAGTTAGCTCAACCGGTTTGCTGCGATGTATAAGGAGGGGAAGATGAAGATCAGATATTGTAAAAAGTATGAAAAGTATGTGAGTCAGCAACATTGCGAATTTTTTAACGAGGGCAAGGGCTGTGAGTACTACAGCGCCACGACCTGGAGCAGCATCAAGGATCTGCTGCGGGATGAGAACCGGCCCAAATGGGAAGTCGATGCAGTAATCAAGCCCTTCATGTGCAACCTGCTGGGTCGCGACTATCTGAATCGGTTGAGCCGCCTGAGACGTTCCCGTAAGCGCTCTGCCGCAGTTCGAATGTAGCCATGGTGAAGCCGGTCTGAAACTGATTCCGCTGAACGAGCACCACTGAATACATCGCCGCACTGTTTCGTGTGAAAGCGCGTTCATCGCCGAACGAAGCACGTCCATATTGAAGCGAGAACAATTCTCTTGCTGAGACACTCTTCCATCATCTGAGGTTAGCAGAGCTTTTGATCTCCCTCGGACGGTGTTCTTTCCGACTGATCTATCGTTTCCAATATCGGAGGAGCCGCAGAAGGGGCCGTTTTGCCAGGACGCATCCCAGCCACTTTTCACGATGGTTGACTCGGGAATCCTCATTACGGTAGTAAAAACATTTACGTT
>CAZEOY010000528.1:0-3146 GCA_964513835.1 uncultured Syntrophobacteraceae bacterium | reverse complement strand
TCTCTCCGCTACGCTCCGTTCGAAATGACAAAAAGGTGTTCTCGGACATCCTCCTCGGTACTCGTCAACCCGTCGGTGAGCGTCAGAATCTGCCCGACAGGATGGAGCTCACGCTCCTTCTGACAAATGTGGGTGCAGCTTGAAAAAGGGTTTGAGCTATGCTAGCAAGGGGTTCTCTGATGCTGACGCGAAAATGTGATTGTGCCCAGACACTTAAGCCATCAATTCTCTCATCGGAACCGGAAGAAAGGAAGAGGCCGTCATGGCGGAAGTCGCCCCTTTTAAAGGGTTGCGGTATAACCCCGAACGAATTCCCAATCTGAGCCAGGTTGTCATCCCACCTTACGACGTGATCTCGCCTCGGGAGCAGGAGATCTTTTATGGATGTAATCCCTATAATATGATTCGCCTGGAGCTTGGCAAGAAAACGGCTGACGACACCGAGAGCGCCAACCCGCATACCCGGGCGGCGAAATACCTTGAGGAGTGGCAAAAGGCCGGAGTGCTCCGGCGTGAAGACCGGCCTGCTCTATACTATTACGAACTGGACTATACGTTGGTTGATGGCCCCAAGTCGACCCGTTGCGGGTTCCTTTGCCTATTGCGCCTGGAAGGTTTTGAATCGGGGGGGGTCCGACCCCATGAAAGAACATTCCAGGCGGTCAAGGACGAGCGGCTGAAGCTGATGCTCGCCTGCCACGCAAATTTGAGCCCTGTCTTTGCTTTATACTCAGATCCCCACGGACTGGTGGATCATACGTTGAAGGTAACGCGTGAAGCTGAGCCGGTCATGGAATTCCGTGATCGGGAAGGGATGGAGCACAGGATCTGGAGAGTCATGGAACGACAATCTTTCCAGACGGTTCAAACCTTGATGCGAGACAAAGCCATCTTCATTGCCGATGGGCACCATCGCTACGAGACCGCCCTCAATTATCGGGCGATTCAACGCGAGCGACACCCGGATGCGGGAGAAGATGCACCATTTGAGTATATCATGGTGTATCTATGCAATCTCAATCAGGGCGGCCTCACCATTCTGCCCACGCATCGGCTGCTGCGGCATCTGGAGTCATGGTCTCCTGACGCTTTCCTCAGGTCGGCGGAAGCATTCTTTGAGGTTGAAGAATATGAGGATTCAGATACCGGCCGGGCCGACTGGGCCGCCGTGCTGAATGCGGCCAGACCCAGGAAGGAGACGGTCATCGGTTTCCAGAGCCATCGTGGCAAATGTTGCCATCTCCTCAGAGCCAGAACGGAGGCCGTTGCGAAATTCCTGGGCGGCTGTGCTATTCCCGCAGTGCTACACAGTCTGGATGTGGTGGTGCTCGATCGGGTGCTGCTTAAGCAATTGCTGGCTTTACCGGACAACTTCTTGGCTGACTCGGATAATATTCACTTCAAGCACGATCTGGGAGAAGCTGTAAACGATGTGCGCTCAGGCCGCTACGATGCCGGATTCTTCATAAACCCCACTCGCATTGAGCAGGTCCAGGAAGTGGCCAGTGCCGGGCTGATCATGCCCCACAAGTCCACATATTTTTATCCAAAGGTGGGGAGTGGCATGGTCATCCATCCCATATTGTCCGACGAACGGATAACTGTTTGAACACGTTCGGTGAACGGGACTTGTGAAGGTTGGGGAGAGGGGGAATGGGTCGATGATTCATGAGATGTGGCTTGGGGAGCGACCTGCTTGAGCTCTCATCTGCTTCCTCTCCTTTCTAACTGAGGCGCTGAAAAGTGCTCACCCGCGATTCCCTTTTTTCCGGCAGGCTGCTGATTTATCAGGAAGAGAAGGGTTATCGATTTTCGATCGATGCCGTGCTGCTCGCCGGGCTGGCGGGGGTGAGACCCGGCGATCGGATCGTAGAGCTGGGGAGTGGCTGTGGCGTAGTGCTCCTCATCCTCGCCTTTCGTGGGTTGGGCGAGTCGCTCCTGGGAATAGAGATTCAACCAGAGCTCTTGGCACTCGCACAAAGAAACGCCCGGGAGAACGGGCTCGATGATCGGTTGCATTTCCTGCAAGCGGATTTTCGCGCGGTTTCACAGTTGCTGCCACCCCGCTCCTGTGACATCGTGCTCAGCAACCCTCCCTACAGGCGTCTCAATTCGGGGAGGGTGAATCCTGAGAAACAGCGGGCCATCGCCAGGCACGAACTGGCCGCCACGCTGCCGGATGTTTTCGGGGCAGCAGACCATCTCCTTGTGGGTGGGGGGCGGCTGGGGTTGATTTACCCGGCGACGCGCCTCGCAAGTCTTATGGTGGCGGCGCACGAAGCGGGTTTCTGCCCCAAGGATTTGACGGTGATATACTCGGATCCCGCGAGTCCGGCAAGGCTGGTCTATGTCCAATGTACCAAGCGGGGGGGGGAAGAGCTTCATGTCTCGCCGCCGTTCTTCATCTACGAGCGCCCCGGGGAGTATTCGGCGGTCATGAGACGGTTTTATGAGCCTTGACTTGGGGCGCATGGATTCACGGCACGCCATGGACCTCGTGGACCATAGGTCCGTTTGGAGCCAGAGGAGGATCAGAATATGGATTTGGGACTGAAGGGAAAGGTCGCGTTCATTGCTGGTGGAAGCCAGGGATTGGGCAAGGCTGTGGCAATGGAAATGGGCAGAGAGGGTTCCCGGATTGCCATCTGCGCCCTGGATGATCCGGAACTGCCCAAAGCCGTCGAGGAGATCAAGGCTTCAACGGGTGCGGAGGTTATCGGGATTCCCGCCGACCTTACTGACGCCGGTCAGGCAAAGGATTTTGTGCGCAGGGGAATCGAGCACTTCGGCACGGTGGATATTCTGGTGAACAATGCAGGAGGGCCGCCATCCAAGACTTTTCTCGAAATCGATGACGATCTCTGGCTATTTGGCGTACGATTGAACCTCATGAGCACCATTATCATGACTCGTGAAGCGGTTCCCAAGATGATTGAGAGGCGCTGGGGGCGCATTGTCAACATGACGTCCATCTCCGTGAAACAGCCCATCGACGGCCTCATTCTCTCAAATACGGTTCGGTCGGGTGTGATCGGGATGGCGAAGACACTTTCCAATGAGCTGGCTCCGTATGGCATTACGGTGAACAACGTTTGCCCCGGCTACACGTTGACGCAATTAGAAGGCCCTGTAAGTGGCCAAGAATT
>CAZEOY010000527.1:0-3149 GCA_964513835.1 uncultured Syntrophobacteraceae bacterium | reverse complement strand
GGTTTTGAAGTTGAGCTCAAGAATGTGGCCTGGGACGGCATTTTTGCCGGTTTGGACGCAGGCCAGTATGATGCGGTCTGTTCGTCAGTGACCATCACGGAAGAGCGGAAGAAGGCCATGGATTTCACTCAGCCTTACTACAAGGTTCGCCAGGCGCTGGTTGTGCCCAAGACGCTGGATGTCAAAGGTCTCGAAGGGATGAAGGGCAAGAAGCTCGGGGCTCAAATCGGGACCACCGGCTATTTCACGATCAAGAAGACCAAGGATCTCACGGCCAAGTCCTACGATGAGATTGGGCTCGCCATGGAAGACCTGTTCAACGGACGCCTCGACGGAGTAGTTTGCGACGACCCCGTTGCGGCTCAGTATGCCCTCCAGAAGGCCGAATACGCAGCCAAGCTCAAGATCGCCGCCATTCTGGAGACGGGCGATGAGTATTACGGCATTGCCGTGAAGAAGGGCAACCGTGAGCTTCTGGATCTGTTGAACATGGGCATCAAGGCGGTTCAGGAAAAGGGGATCGACAAGGCGATTCGGGCCAAATGGCTGAGCCAGTGACAGCCCACCCAGCCCATGGAGCAGCATGTGATCGAAGTCTCTGACGGTGCCGCCATTCCCAGCAGGAAGGATGCGGGGCTCTTTTCCGCCTGGCGCATCGCTTTTGCGGGTGCCATCCTGATTCTCGGCTATTTGACAGTCTCCAGGCCCGATCCCTATTATGAAATCCTGAGGTTCATCCCCGACGGCATCCTTGTCACCTTTCAGGTGACGCTGTGTTCCATCTTCTTTGCTCTCATCCTGGGGCTGATCACGGGGTTGGGGCGCATCTCCAAAAACCGGTTCATCAACTCCCTGGCTTCCATATACGTGGAAGTCGTCCGCGGCATTCCACTGCTGGTTCAACTTTTCTACATCTATTACGCCCTTGGCCGCTTCGTGCGGTTGCCGGACATCGTGGCCGCCGTCATCGCCATGTCAGTGTGTTACGGCGCCTATATGGGGGAAGTGTTTCGGGCAGGCATCGAATCCATCCACAAGGGTCAGACGGAGGCCGCCCGATCCCTTGGCTTCAATGGGGCCCAGACCATGCGGTACGTTATCATTCCCCAGGCATGGCGAACCATCCTTCCACCGGTGGGCAACGAGTTCATTGCGCTCCTCAAGGATACTTCGCTGGTCTCCATCCTGGCGGTGGCGGACATGCTTCGACGCGGGAGAGAGTTCGCAGCTGAATCCTTTGCCTATTTCGAAACTTACACCGTCATTGCCCTGGTCTACCTGATCATAACCTTGGTCCTTTCGAAGCTGGTGAGTCATCTGGAAGAGAGATACAACCACTATGGCCGAGCCTGACCCCATCATCGTCATGGAAGATGTCAGCAAGTTCTTCGGGAATTTGCAGGCCCTGAATCACGTCTCCATGAGTGTCCAGGCCGGAGAGAAGGTCGTCATCATCGGACCGAGCGGTTCAGGGAAGAGCACTCTTCTGCGAACCATCAACCGGCTTGAGGAGATCGATTCGGGGCGGATCAGTGTGAACGGCTTCGACCTTCACGACCGGAGAAACGACATCAACAAGATCCGGATGGAAGTGGGAATGGTATTTCAGAGCTTCAATCTCTTCCCGCACAAGACCGTCCTGCAGAACCTGACGCTGGCGCCCATCAAGCTCAAGAAGCTGCCGCGCAACGACGCAGAGACCATGGCCTTGAGACTTCTCGAAAAGGTGGGCATTCAGGAGAAGGCGGGAGCCTACCCGTCCCAGCTCTCGGGGGGGCAGCAGCAACGTGTGGCCATAGCGCGTGCTCTGGCCATGAACCCGAAGATCATGCTCTTCGACGAGCCGACGTCAGCCCTGGATCCCGAAATGATCGGGGAGGTTCTGGACGTCATGGTCAACCTGGCCCGCGAAGGAATGACCATGGTGGTCGTAACGCATGAGATGGGTTTTGCTCGGGAAGTTGCGGACCGGGTGATTTTCATGGATTTCGGGGAGATTCTGGAGCAGGCTCCACCTCAGCAGTTTTTTCAGGAATGCAGCCATCCTCGAGCCCAGAGGTTTCTCAGCCAAATCCTTTGACAACCGAGCAGACAACACTGCGAGGAGGGCGTTCCGCAATGCATATTGTGATCCTTGGAGCAGGCGCGTTGGGCAGTCTCGTGGGGTCAAGGCTGACTCGATCTCGCGCTCGAGTCACCTTCCTGAGCACCAATCGTGACCATATCCGGGCTGTACGGGAAAAAGGGCTGGTGGTGGAGGAGCTCGACGGCTCGCTCAGCCGTTATGAGCTGCCGGCGTACAGTGATCCTTCGGAGATCCCGGAAAAAGCCAACCTGGTGCTCGTGAGCGTTAAGACCTATGCGACCCAGGCCGCCGTCCAAAGCATTCTTTGCATCTGCACTGAGTCGACCGAATTTCTAACGCTTCAAAACGGCGTGGGGAACTTTGAGCGCATCGCGGAGGTCGTTGGCGAGGGCTCAACCATGGTGGGAGTGACAGCCCAGGGAGCAACCCTGCTGGAGCCCGGCCGAGTCCGCCACGGGGGCAATGGTCTGACCGTGGTGGGAGAGTTTCGTGGCGGTCCATCCGATCGAGTCCAATCCATCGTCAATTGCTTTGGCGAAGCGGGAATCGCGACGGAGGCCAGCGGCAACATGCAGCATTTGATCTGGCAAAAGCTCATGGTCAATGTCGGGATCAATGCCATCACGGCGCTGACGGGCATCCGAAACGGCCAGATCAACACCATTCCGGACGCCCGCCTGCTTTGCCGGGCTGCCGTGGAAGAGGCATTGCTCGTGGCGGAGCGAAAAGGCTTCAGCTTCGAGGGCGACATGGTGGAGCGTGTATTCGCCGTTGCCGAGGCTACCTCGAGAAACCGCTCTTCAATGGGGCAGGATATCGACCGCAGGCGTCCCACTGAAATCGACGCCATCAACGGCGCCATCGTAGACTACGGCAGAGCCACCGGTGTCCCGGTCAAGGTCAATGAGACACTTGCGCGACTCGTCAGGACCCTTCAGGCCAATACCTGAAACGCCTCTCTTGAATCCCATCCCGTATTCAACTATTCTGCGCGCGGAGCCGACTTCCGACATCCAGGCTTGCGGCTACTAACCTCAGACAAGGAGTCAGATCATGACCACAC
>CAZEOY010000526.1:0-3163 GCA_964513835.1 uncultured Syntrophobacteraceae bacterium | reverse complement strand
TGCTTCCCGCCCGTACATCCAATGGCAATGGTGAGGTAGCGTTTCCCTTCCTCGATGTATGCAGGAAGCAGTCTGAGAACCAGTCGGCCGTAGTCATCGATGAACTCGCGAGCCGCCGGCCACTTGAGCACCCACTCCCTCACTTCGGGGTCCGATCCGTTCTTCTCCTTCAACTGCTCCACGAAATAGGGATTCGGCAGAAAACGAACGTCCATGACCAGATCGGCTTCAAAGGGAAGCCCATGCTTGAAGCCGAAGGATAGCACCTGAATGCTCAAGCGCTCACTATCGCTGATCCCGGAATACGAGCGGATGACGAGGGACTTGAGCTGGTGGACCGAATACACGCCCGTATCGATGATCTTGGTCGAACGAGCCCGCAAGGCCTTCAGCTTTTCCTTCTCGTCCTGGATGGCATGCAGCAGGAGGTCTTCGGACGATGCAATGGGGTGAATCCGCCGCGTCTGGCTGTACCTGCGCTGCAGAACGTCCGTGGGGGCTTCGAGGAAAAGGATCTCAAACCGGTATCCATGGTCCTCCAGAGACTCGAAAATCTTATCGTAATCTTTAAGAAAAGAGCGCTCTCGAATGTCGATCCCCAGAGCGATCTTCTGGATATCCGGCATATCCTTCTCACAAAGAAGCAGGAAGTGGGGCAGCAGGGGAACCGGCAGATTGTCAATGCAAAAATAGCCAATATCTTCAAAGGCTTTGATGGCGGTGCTCTTGCCGGAGCCCGAAAGCCCGCTCACAACAACGATGTGTACGCTTCTCTCCATGGTCTTCCCTGTCGTTCCTTCATCGGTAAAAGAACAGATCATCCCCTCCCGGAGCTCCGGCCACGGATGAGCACATGGAGGGGTGTGACCTGATCAGATGAGAAAACACGGGTTGGGTGGCATGGATTGAGACTGCATGGAAGCGAAGGTCCATGAGCTCTGCATGGCATTTCGTCAGCGGGCCGTTCTCTGCGCAGGATTCAGAAGTCCTCGTCTTCTTGCTGAATGACCGAATACACCTCTTCACGGGTCGAGACGGCCCCCAGCCTTTTCCTCACCGTTCCATTCTTGAGGAGCCTGGCGATCTTGGCAAGAGCACGCAAATGGATTCCCGCACAGCTTTCAGGGGCTACGAGCAGGAAAAAAAGATGAACCGGCTTTCCGTCCATGGACTCAAAATCGATCCCTCGCGTGGACTTCCCGAAGGAAAGCGCCAATTGGTCGAGATCCTTAAGCTTGCCATGGGGAATGGCAATCCCGTCCCCAATGCCGGTGCTTCCCAACCGTTCCCGCTCCAGGAGAACCCGCATCAGGTTTTCACGATCCAGATGAGGCCTCTTTTCGAGCAGTGCTTCGATCAACTCCTCAAGAACCTGCTTCTTGGAAGCACCCTTCAGTTCGGTGACAATCGATTCCTTATCCAAGATATCCAGGATCTTCATCGATATCCTTTTCAACCCCTATGGCACGACTCGGCCCCGGTCGCGCAATGAGAAGGCGCACAGGGCCAAAGGCTGCAATCATCGGAAAACAGGACTGACGACTATGCGGTCTCAATGAGGCCGTAATGACCATCCTTGCGGCGGTACAGCACATTGATGCGATTGGTGAGCCGATTGGTAAAGACAAGGAACTCACCGTTGGACACATTGAGCTGCATGGCAGCTTCATCCACGTCCATCGGTTTGGCGTGTACCTGTTCGGTTCGAATCACACGCCGCTCGCGGTCGTCGTCAGAGACCGCCGTTCCGCCCAAGTCCGGAGTGCCCAGCAGATCCTTGGCTCCCCCACCTGTCTTTCTCCTGCGAAACTTGTCCTTGTTGCGGCGAACCTGCCCTTCTATGGTATCCGCCACCAGGTCGATGGCCGAATACATGTCATCGGTCTCTTCCGCACCGTTGATCCGCAAACCGTTGGCGTCGATGGAGACCTCGGCAATATGCCGGAATTTCTCGACTTTCAAGACAACATGCGCCTCAATGGGCTCATCCACGTATTTGCGGATCCGCGATATCTTTTCTTCTGCATATTCTCGAAGGGGAGGAGACGGCTCAATATGTCGGAATGTGACGTTAATCTGCATGGATAAGGACCTCCTTCACGTGGTCAGCTCGTACGGTTCGCTCGATGCCCCCAGTCCGATTCCCCTAAACAGCATCAACCCCAGGACGCCTTCCTTCGCTTGCTCGAAGGCAGAATACCCAGTACTTCCCTATACTTGGCCACAGTCCTGCGGGCTATGGAGATATTCTCTCTTTCCAGGATACCGACAATATCCTGATCGCTGAACGGCTTGGATGGATTCTCTTCCTTGATGAGCTGGCGTATGCGCTCCTTCACACTCTCGGAGGCTACCGCATCACCAAGAACGCTATTTATGGAACTGTTGAAGAAATATTTCAACTCAAAAATCCCGTGGGTGGTATGCATGTATTTGTTGGCCGTGACCCGGCTGATGGTGGATTCATGCATGCCCACATCCTCGGCCACATCCCTCAAAACCATGGGCTTGAGATGGGCCACCCCATGGTCGAAAAAGTCCTGCTGCAGCTTCACGATGCTCTGAGCCACCCGGTACAGGGTCCTCTGACGCTGGTGGATGCTCTTGATGAGCCAGGCAGCAGCCTTCAATTTGCCGTGAATATAGTCCTTGGCATCGGTGGGGATGACCTGGTCGCCGCTGAGAGCCTCCTTGTAGTAAGAGCTGACCCTCAGCTTGGGCATTCCGTCCTCGTTCAGGAGGATCACATATTCACCGTCCACTTTGATGACATAAAGATCCGGGCTGACATACTCGATGGACTCGTCGCTGAATGCCCGACCGGGGCGAGGATCCAGCTTGAGGATGGCTTCCACTGCCTCCTTCACCTCTGGAGGAGATCGCTTGACGGCTCGAACCAACGCCGCATAGTTCTTGCTCTCCAGAAACTGCAGATGGTTCTCCAGAATCTCGACGACCAACTCGCGGGGCGGATTCAGGTTGCGTGCCTGAATCAGCAGGCATTCCTGGAGATCCCGAGCACCGACTCCGATCGGGTCGAAGACCTGAACCCTTTGCAGCACCGATGTCACCTCATCCACATGGGCGCCGGTGGCCTCGGCTATTTCCTCCACCGTTGCATCCAGGTACCCGTCCCGATTCAGATTGCCAATGATATGAACGC
>CAZEOY010000525.1:880-3172 GCA_964513835.1 uncultured Syntrophobacteraceae bacterium | reverse complement strand
TCTCTGCCAACCCATGACGGGCTCCGAATGGGTCGCCGTGCACGAAGATGCCGTCCTCACCGGTCTCCCGCCGTCCGCAGGCCACGGCGTCTCCCACCTGCAGGTGTCTGAATTCCTTGACGCTCAGAACCCCGCTTCTGTCGACCACGACGACGCAGTCCATCCGGGATTCCTTGAGGAGCTCCCATCTGCCGGGGGCGATGTGAATGTATTCCGGAAAGATGGTTGTACCGTGGTATCCCGGCGGAGCGACTCCGGCTTCGACGACAGGCTCGAAGCGGGCGAGCGGAGCCTCGGAGAGAGGAGGGACCCGGAAGTCCGGCGCCGCATAGTCTGGAAGCCTGAAAGCCATTGTGGCGACTCCTTGTCCCGGTTGGGATTGTCTTGCATGGGGAAGGGGCCCGAACAATGTTTCATGAAGGGCTCTCAGCCGACCTTCGATCAGGGTCAGGGACCTGTGGCTTCGCTTCGGGCATGCCTGTAAACCTGAACGAAGTAATCCCGGGCAGACCAGAACCCGAGGAAGAGTGACACCCAGAGGAATGCGGTTCCCAGTCCGTCCAGAAAGGTCTGAATGCCCGGGATGGTCATCAGCAAAAACAGTATGCCGCAGATCTGGGAGATCATCTTATTCTTGCCCATTCGGCTCGCATCGAGGACCAACCCATGGGTTGCCGCAATGGATCGAAGGCCGGTGATCGTGATCTCGCGCCCGAGGATGAGGAAAACAAGCCAGGCCTCGACCTTGCCGAGGGGGATCATCATGATCAGCGCTGCCGAATTCAGGAGCTTGTCGGCTAATGGGTCGAGGAGCTTGCCGAGGGCCGTAACCATGTTGTTGCGGCGAGCCAGGATGCCGTCAAAATAGTCGGTGAGGGAAGCCAGGCCATAGACCAGAAAGGCCAGATTGGTCGATTCTCCTGCGGCAGGTCTTGCCAGGACAATGATCAGAACCGGGATTGCCGCCAGTCTGAGATAAGTCAGAAGGTTGGGGAGACCGGTCAAATGCTGGCGTGATAAATGCCTTCGCACTTCACTCATTGCTTCCACTGGGCGTCGATGGTCGTCTGGGAGGGAGCCGGACTCCTCCCATTTGAAGGTTTGAAGCCAATTGAGCAGGTATGAGTGCCGCCGCGCCATCTTCTGCCCGGTGACGTCAACGGCTGTATCGTCGGTAAAAATCGAGAACCCTCTGGACGTACACCTGCGTCTCATCATAGGGCGGAATGCCGCCATGCCTGGCCACGGCCTCCGGTCCCGCATTGTAGGCTGCCAGGGCAAGCGTGAGGTCGTTGTTGAAGCGATTCAGCATCAGCCTCAGGTAGCGAGACCCCCCATCGATGTTCTCCAGAGGATCGAACGGGTTCAACACCCCCAGGTCGCGGGATGTGCCCGGCATGAGCTGCATCAGTCCCATGGCTCCCTTTGGAGAGACAGCATTGGCGTTGAATCCCGATTCGGCTCGAATCACCGCCTTGACCAGATTCGAGTCAAGTCCGTGACGCAGACATGTCAGCCGAATGTGCGGCTCGAACTGGTTCTGATTCGAACATGCATCAAGAGACGGGATGAATCTTGCCGCCGACACGCGAAGGGAGCCCGGCTTGGCGACAATGAGCTTGCGCACCGGCGCGACCTTCTGGGCATCCGACTGCACGGGTATGTTCGTGAAGTGGATGACGCCATCGCGGTCTTCGTACTTGTAAATCTCCCCCCGGGACCGCTCCGGCAGAGCAAGGCAGAAGCAAAGAAGCATCAATGCACCCGTTGTCACCCTACTGATCAAGTCAGCCGTGTCAGCCATAGCTCAGCCTCATCCTCAGGAGTGGCGCGCGTTGCATCCAAGCGGTTCAAAAAGGTCTTCGGCTCCCTCGCCGGGTGAGTTCCAGCGGCGCCCTGCAGCGACTCCGGAATGCGAGCGGACATGCCCGTAGAACCGCCTTGCCGATACCTATCTCAACGTTTTTTCCACCTTCTGCCAGTCATCCAGAAAACTGCGGATGCCCGCATCCGTCAAAGGATGCCTGGCAAGCTGGCCGATCACCTTGAAGGGGATTGTAGCAATATCCGCTCCCAATTTGGCCGCAGCCAATACGTGCAATGGATTGCGAATGCTGGCCACGATGATTTCAGTTTCGAAAAGGTAGTTGGAGAACACGTCCAGGATCTCCTCCACAACCTGCATGCCTTCATGGCCGATATCGTCGAGCCGCCCGACAAAAGGGCTGATGTAGGTGGCTCCCGCTTTTGCGGCCATGAGCCCCTGAAGCGCCGAAAATACAAGGGTGACGT
>CAZEOY010000525.1:0-870 GCA_964513835.1 uncultured Syntrophobacteraceae bacterium | reverse complement strand
TAGGAATTTTGACCACAACATGGGGGTCAATGGCTGCAAGGGTGCGGGCCTCGGCAATGAGATCCTCCGCCGCTGAACTGACCGCTTCGGCGCTGACGGGCCCTTGAACGATCTCGCAGATCGTCTTGATGTGCTTCTCGAAAGCGCTTCGCGTCGAGATATCTTCCTTGGCGATGAGCGTCGGATTCGTCGTCACGCCATCCAGCACTCCGAGGCTGTGCGCTTCTCGAATCTCACCCAGGTTGGCTGTATCGATAAAGAACTTCAAACAAAAACCTCCACAGGTTCAAGGAATCATGAAAGATTGCGCTCGCGCATATAGGCGTCACGGCACTGCTCGCTGCAGAAGAACAACTTCTGTCCATCCACTCTCGCAACCACCCCCTGCTGCTTCAAAAAATAGGTCCCGCACTGAGGGTCCTGGATCAGTTCCGTGTTGTCGGACCTAGGTACTCTGTCAATATCCTCATTTGGGGCCGTGAGTGAGCCCGCCCAGGACCTCAAGAGGCGATATACAACATAAATGATGAAGCCATACAAGAGAAGTCGAATCATACGGTCACCAGCATCTCCACCGTCTGCCCTCCCTCACAGTCCAAATCCTGCAGCAGTTCGCTGCCGGTTCTACCAAGGCGCGGGTGTCTCCATTCGGGGAGGATCTCCAGGAGCGGAACCAGTACAAACTTACGTTGATGGAGTCTCGGATGCGGAAGAACCAGGCCTTCCTCATCCGAGACCAGATCACCAAAAGAGAGGATGTCGAGGTCCAGGGTGCGCGGTCCCCAACGTTCGCGTCGAACCCGCCCACACCTTTGCTCCATCGCCTGCAGTGCCAGGAGAAGCTGTTCCGGGTCCAATGTTGTCCCACAG
>CAZEOY010000524.1:2123-3184 GCA_964513835.1 uncultured Syntrophobacteraceae bacterium | reverse complement strand
GGGCCTGAACTTTGCCCGCTCTTTGAGCCCCACCATGCTCAGGATCTCCATGGCCCGTTTCTGCGTATCCCCCCACTTGGACCGGTCCACATAGAGAGTCGGCAGCAGGACGTTTTCCAGAACCGTCGCGTAAGGCAGCAGGAAGAAATTCTGGAACACAAACCCTATGTGCTCATTGCGATAAGTGGAGAGCTCATCGTCAGAGAGCAGAGTCACATCTCTTCCCGCCAGTGTGTATTTTCCGGAAGTGGGAACGTCGAGGCATCCGATGATGTTCATGAGTGTCGTCTTACCGGAACCGGATGGCCCCATGATGGCGGCGAACTCCCCGCCTTCGATCTCAAGGTCTATCCCCTTGAGCACCTCCACTACCTGCTCTCCCAAAAAATAAGTCTTCTTGATATCCTCCAAAAGGCACAGTGACATGGCATTCCGCTGGATGGTCGGCAATCGGGTTTCGGGTTCCTCACGTCAGTATCGGGTGGGGCGATCAGGAGTCAGTTTTTGGGGCCTCCGGCTCGCCTTTTCGTCAGCACGTCCTGTGCTCACGGCTTGTTTTCAACCGGGAGGATGATCTTCGTTGCCACCAGGTCTCCCTCCTTGACTCCTGAGATGATCTCCGTTCGGTCCTCCCCGCGCACACCGCTTTTGACAACTGCTTTCTCCACCTTGTTCTCCCCGACCACAATATAGGCCACCTGTTTGCCCTCCTCAAACTTGAGGGCGGCATTGGGAGCGGTGAGAACATTGTCCTTCTGCTCGAAGATGACCCTGACGTGTGTGGTCATCTCCGGCTTGAGGGCTTCGGCGTCCTCGGGAGTCACCTCCACGATGGCCAGATAGTAAACGATATTGTCCTTGCTGATGGGCTGCGGATGGACACGTTGAATTGTGCCCTTGAATACCTTGTCGGGATAGGTGTCCACGTAGAATTCAACGGCCTGTCCCGGTTCAACCCTCCCGATATTGGTCTCATCCACATAGATCCACATTTCCAGACGGGTGGGATCGAGGATGGTCACCAGGTTCGCAACCTGGAGCCCCGTGACGATGGTCTCACC
>CAZEOY010000524.1:0-2113 GCA_964513835.1 uncultured Syntrophobacteraceae bacterium | reverse complement strand
GGATCGTCACGTCGGAGACCACCCCATCTATGGGAGCATAGATCTTCGTGTACGAAAGGTTGACCTCCAACTGCTTCAGCTGGGCTTCCAGCTCTTCCACCCGCGCTTTCGAGATTTCGAGCTGAGTCGTGTACTCGTCCTGCAGACGCTTCACATTGGCTTCCAGGGCCTGGTACTGGCTCCGAGCGCGATCGAGGGCGTCGCCGGTGGTGTACTCCCGCTCCATCAGCTTCTCTTCCCGCTCATAATTCACCCTGGCGTAGCGAAAATTCGCCTGGGCCTCCCTGATCCGCTGCGGAAAGGTGAGATCCACCTGCTGCAGGGTCCAGCGTGCATTCTCCAGAGACGCCCTCTGTCGCTCGATGTTCCTCAGAATCTCACGATCGTCGATGAGAGCGATGAGCTGCCCCTCTTTGACCTTGTCACCGATCTTGACTTTCATGGACACGACGGTTCCCGTGATCCGCGCTCCGATCTTGACCACCGCTCCCACCTGGGGTTTCAGAATGCCGCTTTCCACCAGCACGCCCCGTATGTTGCCACGCTCGACCTTGGCAGACTCCAGCACCTGGACCGACGGCGATTGGAAGACCCTTGTAAATACATAGAAACCGCCACCCAGAGCAAAGGCACCCAGAAGCAAGAACACCAGAACCCTTTTCACTCAAGAACCTCCACGGAGGGGTAACCGAAAGAATCACTCACTCGCCGGAATGAGCCGGCACTTAAAAACAAGTGACGAGTAACGAGTAGATAGTGAGGTGAAAAACATCATTGAAGCGACTCGATGCGCTCAACCCCCGTAGCCCGCTCGATCAATGTCTTGGCCAGGACGACGTTCAGTTTGGAGACGGTGTGCTGCTCCCTCGCATTGGACAGAGCGATTTCTGCCGCCACCAGAGCGATGATGTCCGACTTCCCGATCTTATACTCCCCGAAGGTCTGAGCATAGTTGTGCTCGGCCTGCTTGAGCTGCTCTTCGGCCACCAGAACGTTTCGGGAGGCGGTGACGAAGTCCTCGTAGGACACACGAAGCTCCAGAAGCAGCCGGCGGATGGTTTCGTCGAGATTGTCCTTTGTAACCTGGACGTCGAATCCAGCCGCCTTCGTCCTGTAGAATTTCCCGAGCTCGAAGATGTTCCAGGTGGCCGTAATTCCGATGGATTTGTCTTCCAGGGGGATGATCAGCCGATTGGCTTCCGACTTGTTGTAGGATGCGTTGGCTGTGATGATCGGAAGGTACTCGCTGAACTGTCGAGTCTTGTTGTTCCTGGCCACTTCGACGGCATATTCATTTTGTTTTATCTCGGGGCGCTCCAGCACCGCCTTCCCGAGAGCTTCGGGACCCGGCATGCTCACTCGCGATTCGAGCTCCCCCATTAGGTCGTATTCCATCTCCAGCGGTCTTCCCAGAAGGGAATTGAGCTCGGCGAGGGACTTCCGCAGCTCGCCCTCAGCCTGAACCAGGTTGAATTTGGACTGCTCGAATCTGACCGAAGACTGCAGAACGTCGGACAGCTTTGCCACCCCCAGTTCATTGCGGCCCTGGGCCACCTCGTAGTCCTTCCTGGAGTCTTCCACCTGTACCTTCCGGTGCCCCAGGATCTCCCGCCTGGCAATGGTGCTGAAAAATGCGGACTTCACATCGAACTGGAGATCGAGCAGGGTTCTGGCCCGTTCCTCCTTTTCGAAATCTCGGCTGAGACGGGCAATGTTGCGATCCGCCCTCCGGCGCCCTCCGTCGTACAGGGTGTAGGACATGGTGATGTCGTAGGTGCTCCTGTCGAAACTGAGGGAATTCTGCTTCCGTTTTTCCTGAATGGTTGCGACATCCAGGGTCGGAAAGTAGGGGGAGAGGGACGCCTTGTCGAGGGCTTCCCTTGAGCCCACTCGACCGTCCGCTGCCTTGAGAGCCGGCAGGCTGCCTTCCGCAAGGTCCATGGCTTCTTCCAAAGTCAATGCCCGGACGGCCGCAGGCGTCAAACCCAGGACAACAAACCAGAATCCCAGGCATATCACCAGTCTGATCGCAGGCATGCAAAACCTCCCATTCGGACCCCGGAGCAGGAAGACCCTCCTGAGAAACCAGGGCCGTTCAGCGAAAACGACGATC
>CAZEOY010000523.1:0-3185 GCA_964513835.1 uncultured Syntrophobacteraceae bacterium | reverse complement strand
AGGAGCTTTACCAAAGGGC
This sequence comes from uncultured Syntrophobacteraceae bacterium, assembly GCA_964513835.1. Taxonomy (GTDB): domain Bacteria; phylum Desulfobacterota; class Syntrophobacteria; order Syntrophobacterales; family Syntrophobacteraceae; genus JALOOX01. Next base: position 3,166 of record CAZEOY010000523.1, on the reverse strand, counting down.
TCGGCAGCAGGGGGTGATCTTCGTGCGGTTCAGCCTGGACTCCAGACCCCGGGTTTCCATCCGGGAGGACGGGGTCTTCGTGACGGTGGAGGATCCCATTCTGCAGCGGCCCATCACGCTGCCCGCCGACTACCTCGTCCTGGCTTCGGCCATCATTCCCAACGACAACCAGGAGCTCATCGAGCTGTTCAAGTGCGGTCAGAATGAAGACGGTTTCCTCAACGAAGCCCACCCCAAGCTGCGTCCGGTGGACATGTCGGTGGACGGCCTCTTCCTGGCCGGGCTCTGCAACTACCCCAAGCCCATCGACGAAGCCATATCCCAGGCCAAGGCGGCCGTGTCTCGCGCCAACGTCATCCTGTCGCGGGAGGCCATGAACCTGGGTGCCATCAAGTCCTATGTCACGGATAAGTGCGACGGCTGCGCCCTGTGTGTGGATGTCTGCCCGTACCGGGCCATTCGGCTCGTCGAGGTGAACACCGGCGGCGCAGTCCACAAGCACATCGAGACCGAAGGCTCGCTCTGTAAGGGCTGCGGGCTCTGTGAAGCGACGTGCCCCAAAGGCGGCGTGGAAGTCCACGGATTCACCCTCGACCAGCTCCGTGCCCAGGTCGACGCAGTGCTTGGTGCCAGAGAGAGGAGAATGTGAGATGTCAGAATCCTTCGAGCCCGTCATCATCGGGTTTCTGTGCAACTGGTGCGCCTACGCCGGCGGCGACCTCGCCGGAGTGTCCCGGCTCCAGTACCCCACCAACATGCGCCCCATCCGGGTGATGTGCTCCGGCATGGTGCACCCGGACCTCGTCATCGGGGCGCTTTCCAAAGGCGCCGACGGCGTCATCGTCATGGGGTGACACCTGGGCGAATGTCATTACCTGGATGGTAATCACAAAGCATTGGCAAGGGCCCAGGGCTTGAAGCTCGTCCTGGAAGACGCGGGAATCGATTCGGACCGCTTCGCCATCGAATGGGTCTCTTCGGCGGAGGCGCCACGGTTCGCGGAAGTGGTGACCCGGTTCACGGAAAAGATCCGGGAGCTCGGCCCCAACCCGCTGAAGGATCAGAGGGTGGAGCTGGCCGAGGCCTCTTGATTCGAGCCCAGAGAGGAGATGGCTGCGAATGAAAACCTTTTTCAACCTGATTCAGGAAGTCCAGGAACGGGGGCTCTGCCACCACTGCGGCGGGTGCGTCACGTTCTGTACGGCCGTCAACTACGGAGCATTGGAGCTGGATGCCGACGGACGGCCCCGGTATCGGGACCGCGACAAATGCATCGACTGCGGTCTCTGCTATATGATCTGCCCGGAAATTCATGAGCTGGACGAAGAGCAGAAGCGCATGGTCTCGTGGAGCGCACCCATGGGGCGGGTGATGGATGCCGGGATCGCACGGGCCAAGGACCCCGCCGTCCGGGAGAGGGGGACCGACGGCGGTGTGGTGACCGCCCTCCTGCTCCACCTCTTCGACATGGGCTTCATCAACGGAGCCATCGTCTCCAGGCAGATGGGGGCCTTTCAGCGTCAACCCTGGCTGGCTCTTTCTCGGGAGGAGCTCCTCGAGGCCGCCGGTTTCCATTTCGATACATCCCACGGCATGACGCTCTTCAGCGAAGCCTACTCCACCTATGCGCCCTCGGTGAACGAACTGGGGTCCATGGTGCGCAAGGGCGTGAGCCGCATCGCTTTCGTGGGCACACCCTGCCAGATCAACACGGTGCGGCGGATGGAGGCTCTCGGGATCGTCCCGGCGGACGCCATCAAGGTCCACTTCGGCCTCTTCTGCGCCGGCAACTTCACCTTCGGGGAGGAGCAGCGGAGGCACTTGGAGGAGCTCGGAGGCTTCCAGTGGGATTCGGTATCCCGGATCAACCTCAAGGGGGAGCTCCAGATTCACCTGGATTCCGGTGAGTGCAAGAGGATACCCCTGGAGCAGTTGAGCTTCATGAAGCGCTTCGCCTGCCGCTACTGCGGGGACTATGCCGCCGAATTCGCAGATCTTTCCTTCGGGGGCATCGGGGCCGAGGAGGGGTGGACCACCGTCCTGGTGCGCACCCCCGTGGGACGGGCGGTCTACGCCATGGCACGCGGCGAGGCTATTGAGCCCTACCGCAGGCCCGACGGTCAGCCGATCCAGGCGCAGAAGATCCTCGACACCGTGAACACGTGGTCGGAGAAGAAGAAGGAAGGCGCCGGGACCAACCGGAGGACGGCGGAACTTTAAAGGATGTTTCGAGTTGCGGGTTTTGAGTTTCGAGTTTAAGGACGAATGGTAGGGCGGGGTTGAGGCCCCGCTGCCTTTTGCCACGCTGTTCAGGTTGGGACGGAACCCGGTCCTGCCGTCTACTGCCATGAACAACAGGAGCAGAATCGGTCCAGTGAGAATCGGAGCTTCAACTCGAAACTCGAAACTCGAAACTGCTCTCAACGAGGTTGACCTTATGAGCATCAAAGTTGCCGAAGAATGGCTCAATGCCTGTTCGGGGTGTGAAATCGCCATCGTGGACCTGGGCGAGCGGTTGCTCGACGTCCTGAACCTGGTGGATTTCGTTCACATGCCCGTGATCATGGACCACAAATATTACGGTCAGCTGGGAGACCGGAAGCACATCGAGATCCCCGAGGCGGACGTGGGGATCCTGACGGGCGGCATCCGGAACGAGGAGCACCTGGAGGTGGCCCGCGAGATACGTGCCAGGTGCAAGACCCTCATCGCCCTTGGGACCTGCGCCACCCACGGCGGCATTCCCGCCCTGGCCAACTCCTATGCAAACGAAGAACTGCTGCAGCGATACTATTCTACGGAGACGACGGACCCGGCCGATGGGTTGCCCGACGACGGGGTCCCGAGAATCCTGGAGCGCTGCCAGGCCCTGGACGAGCTCATCAAGATAGACGTCTACCTCCCGGGATGCCCGCCTCACCCCGATCAGGTCTACGGGGTCCTGACGGCGCTCCTCGAAGGCCGTCCCCTGGAGGATTCGGGAAAGAGCGTCTGCAACGACTGCCCCGCCATCCGGGAGGGGAAGGGACAGCTGAAGAACCTGCGACGCTTCCTCCAGCCGCCGCACTACGGAGCCCCGGATGAACCCCTCGACAAGATGCGCTGCCTCCTCGAGCAGGGGCTGCTCTGCATGGGGTCCGTGACCCGCGCGGGCTGCGGCGGGGAC
>CAZEOY010000522.1:1542-3201 GCA_964513835.1 uncultured Syntrophobacteraceae bacterium | reverse complement strand
GCAATCGAGCGCCCAGGGTCTCCCGCCGTATTCTCGAAGACCGTCTCCGTCCTCATCGACGAATCCAAGTCCTTCCAGCATGTTGGCCGCATCTCGAGGGGAGTGGACGAGGGGAGCGGTTTCCATGAATCCGGGGCACCCATCGGGCACAAATCCCGATTTGGGCCAGCTTCCGTAGCCCCCTGAAAAGAGGTCCATCATCGCCTGGTAGTCAACGGCCATTGAAAGGGCGCGGCGGAGGGCCGGATTATCAGCGGGCGGCTTGCCCGTATTGAAGAAAAGCGCCCTGGGGACTCCCAGATTGCCGATGGTGGCCAGGGAAATGTGGGAAGCGCCTTTCAACGAATGGAGCAACGGGACATCGTTTGCCATGGGGAAGTTGAACGGCAGGTCGATTTCACCCTTCTTCAAGGCCAGATAGAGCGTGTCCGCGTTCTTGAAGGTGCGGATGCGCACCGAATCCACCGTGGGCTTTCGGGGTGCATGGCCCGGGTTCGCAACAAAGGTCAGGATGCCGTTTCGACTGTCGAGGGACTGAAAGATGAACGGACCGCACCCCAGGGCTGCTTCGGGTTCGACATAGGCGCCTGGATCGGCCACATTCTCAAAGATGTGCTTCGGCAGGATCCCGATGCCGCTCACGTTGACGGGGAACCGCGAATTGGGGCCGAGGAGGCGAACGGTCACCGTCTCTTCGTCGACGGCCTGAACGTCCTCGAGCAGGCTGAAGTGGCGAACGTAAACCGGGAACTTCTCCGTCAGGTATCTATAGGTGAAGACCACATCCCGCGCCGTGACTTCCTTGCCGTCGTGCCACTTCACATCCCGCAGGATCCTGAAGGTCCAGACCTTCCCGTCGGGTGAATCCCAGGATGAAGCCAGGTCCCCGACCATGGACCCGTCCTCAGAGAAGCGGGTGAGGGATCGGTGGGTCAGGAGTCCCCTCCAGATTCCGAAGGATCGGTCCTCGATCCCCGTATTCCTCACCTGCATGGTCGTTCCGATCTCCACGCGAGCCACCGCTCCACCGCTGCAGGGTGATGCTCCGACATGGAAGCTCAGGAATGCGGCCAGCAGGATGAGCCCAGGCTGCATGGTCACCCTCGCGGATCAGCCGGCATGAAATCGTCCCGCAAGGGCATGACCGAGTCGGTCAGACAGCGGCCGACCACCACCAGTCCCATCCATTTCTCCTCTTCGCCCGCGACCAGCCTCAGAATGGAATCCAGTGTGCCCCGCACGATCTTCTCCCTGCCGGAGCAGCCCGCGTGGTACACCACGGCCACGGGCAGGTCGCCGGGATTGAATCGGCTCAGGGCATCGACCAGTCTGTCCAAACCTTCGAGCGCCATGTAGAAGACCAGAGTCCCGGGGTACCCCGAAAGGTCTCGGACCAGACTGTCGGGCTCCCCGTCGCCGACGAAGCGCTGGAGATCCGTCTGGGCCACATACCGGGCGTAAGCCCCCGTGCTGCACCTCTTGAGTGCGGCAAATGCCGCGGTCATGGCGCCGATTCCCGGAACGACCTCCACCTGCTCCTCGGGAAGACCTTCGATGAGCCAGAAAAACAACTGGCTGAATACGGTGGGGTCCCCTCCGTCCAGGATTACCAGGTTCTTTCCCCGGCGCATCCATTCCTTCAGCTCCTCAACGTACTCA
>CAZEOY010000522.1:0-1532 GCA_964513835.1 uncultured Syntrophobacteraceae bacterium | reverse complement strand
GTTGTTGAAGCTTGTTTTCGAGGATCGAGGCACGCTCTTCCGGGGTGCGTGACTGTAGCTCACGCACCCAGACCCGCCCCTCGTGCATCCAAATCGCGTCCCATTGCTCCGGCTTCTCGACTCGCTTTCCCCCAAGATACTTCTCGACCTTCGCGGCCTCTTCGGGCTGAGCCAGAACCAGGTCGGCGTTCTCGATAGCCTCGATCGCCTGCAGTGTGAGGTGTTTCGGGTCCCCCGGACCGGTGCTCACCAGCCACAGCTTGCCGGGCTGCAAACCGGAATTGTCTGCGTCGTTCACATCGGACTCCAAGCCCTGGGATCATCCACTAAAAACGATACTTCACTCTGAGCATGGTCTGATATTCGGGTTGCGGCAGGTACCAGACCTCTCCTCCGGAAAGGTACGACCACTGGGTATCGAATTCGTCCGGTGTGTATTGGCCCTCCAGGGAGAAATGCCAATTCTTGTAGGCATAGTTCAGCCTGGCAGAGAACAGGTCAAAGGGCTGCTCCTTCACTATTCCGAAGGTGTCCAAAGGTCGGTCTCCGTAATAATTGTAGTAGACGTCAAACCCAAAGATGTGATCGTGGCAGTAGACTCCCGACCATGACAGCCCGACGGTAGCGACGTTTTCAGGAAGGCTGCGGATTCGATCTGCGCCCGGCACGGACGGGTTGTCCAGTCTCCCGTGGACATATCCATAGCTGCCGTACACCTGGAAATTGGAAGGCAGATAGACCCTGGCTTCCAAGTCCACACCCTTTCGTGTGGATTCCCCGAGGTTTTCATACAAATTGGTCCTCGGATTCACGGCGACTTCCCGCTCCAGGAAGGTGTGGTAGAAGTCGATTCCAAGGTATAATGTGTCCCACAGCAGGACATTGGCGCCAATATCGAAAGATTCGATCTCGGCCACGCCCAGGTCAAAATCCTCAGGGCGGCTCCCCGAAGGGGACAGCTCCCATACGGCGGGGCTCCTGAAACCGGTCCCATAATTTGCAAAAAGGTTTACGTTCTTATAAGGGGTAATGACAATGCCGATCTTCGGACTCAGAACATCTGGATTGGCGGTTCCGGATTTTTCAGGTTTTATCTTGTTGTCCACGTTTATATCAAAATAATCATAACGGAGTCCGCCCATCAGCTTCAGGAATTCGAACGGCTTGTATTGGGCCTGGGCAAAAAACCCCGTGCTCAACTGACGGGATGTATAGTCATCCAGAACGGCAATGATCTGATCAAACCTTCTGGCAAATTTATAACTGTAGTCGATATCATCGTAGCGCGTCTCATTCCCTATGACCAGAGAGAGATCATCACGAGGGACGAAATCATAGAGCAGCCGCGATCCGAATCGTGTGCGTTCGTCAAAAAAGCGCATCTGCGGTGTGGGCGGAAAAAGAAAGGCCTGATCATTGGAATAATCCTCCACAAACACAGTGGCGTGCAAACCTGCTTCACCATTCTTTGGAGCATAATTCAACGTGAAATTCAGCAGGTCGCTGTCCCCCTCGTTGGTAGGCTCCAAGGT
>CAZEOY010000521.1:0-3212 GCA_964513835.1 uncultured Syntrophobacteraceae bacterium | reverse complement strand
GGCACAGCCATTCTCAAGCCCACAAAGGCCATGACGATCATGAACACGGGCATGGACGCGCGGTGGAGGGGCACGGCGGAGAACAGGGTCATTCGGCGCACGAAGCATCCCTTGGCAAAGCCGAATCCTTTCCCAATCCCCACATTTTCGCGAGCCCCCGCATGGCGGCCAGGATGGTCGAAAACATCGCCGCCGCATTGATCCGGCATGATCAGGCCAACGCCGACATTTACAGGAAGAACGCAGACGCATATAAGAATCAGTTGGTGAAACTTTCGGGGGAGTTCAGTGCAGCGTCCGGTACGTTCAAGTCCAGGCGAATTGTCACCCACCATGCGGTCTTCGACTACCTGGCCCGGGATACGGGCCTTGAGATCGTCGCGGTGATCCAGGAAGACCCGGGGCAGGAGCCTTCGGCAGCCGAGATGCTGCGACTGGTGCAGTTGATCAAGCGGACGGGCGCTGCGGCGGTGTTCACGGAGCCTCAATACCCGTCCCGGGTCGGCGAGACCATCGCTCGAGAGGCGGGAATTCCCCTGGCGGTCCTGGATCCCGTGGCTTCGGGACCCGCTGGCGCTCCTCCGGACTATTATCAGACCGTCATGCGCAGAAATCTGGATACTCTGAAAAGGACACTGGGACATGCCGGGAACTGAGAGTTGGGCAGCCAGGGGGGCTGCGGTGGTCTTCGAGGACGTCACCGTTGAATCGGGGGGCGTCGCCATTGTGAGCTCGGTTTCGGCCACGGTTCCTGCGGGCAGCTTCACAGCCATCATCGGAGCCAATGGTGCAGGCAAGACAACCCTCCTCATGGCTCTTCTCGGCAAGATCTCCTTCAAGGGCAGGGTCAAGGTCGAAGGGACAGAGGGCGGCAGGAAGCGCAGGATCGGATACGTGCCCCAGCGACTGGATTTCGACCGGGGCATCCCGCTCACCGTGGCGGAAGTGCTCGCCATGGGGCGTCAGCGCCGGCCCCTCTGGTTCGGGGTCCAGAAGGACTCGAGAACCGAGGCCGAAATGCTCCTCGATATGGTTGGCGCCAGACATCTCGCGGATCGACTCTTCGGGAATCTTTCGGCTGGCGAGCAGCAGCGCGTGCTCCTGGCTTTGGCGCTTCAGCAGAAACCGGACCTGCTCATCCTCGACGAGCCCGCCGCCGGCGTGGACTATCAGGGGGAAAAGCTGCTGTGCCGGGTGTTGGAAAGCCTCCGGGGACAGCATGGGTTCACCCAGCTCATGGTGAGCCACGATCTCGCGGTGGTCACGGCACATGCCGACCATGTTATCTGCCTCAACCGGAAATTGATCGGAGAGGGCCCCCCCGCAAGGATTCTGACGCCAGAAGTCCTGGAGGCCACTTTCGGAATCCATCGCGGTCTGCCGGATCTCAAGGTTCTTCCGGAGGAATCCCGTGCGGGAGAGAGCGAGATCCGATGCAAGGATTGCGTGAATGATTGACCTGGGACCGCTCTATGACCTTGCGGCATGGCTGCTCCCCTTCGATTTCATGCAGGCCCGCTTCATGCAACAGGCCCTGGTCGGCCTTCTTCTCCTCGCTCCCATGTGCGCCGCCATGGGGGTGCAGGTCGTCAATTTCCGTATGGCCTTCTTCTCCGATGCCATCAGCCACTCGGCTTTCACGGGGGTGGCCCTCGGCCTGCTCTTCGGCGTCGAAGCCCGCCTTTCCATGGCTCTCTTTGCGGTGGCCGTGGGACTGAGCATCATCAGCATCTCCCGCCGCACGTCCCTTTCCACCGACACCCTGATCGGCGTCTTCTTCTCTGCCGTCGTGGCCTTCGGACTGGCCATCGTCAGCCGGGACCGCTCCGTAGCCCGCAGCCTGCAGCAATTCCTCTATGGCGACATTCTCACGTTGAGCAATACGGAGGTTTCGTGGCTTCTGGTTCTGTTCGCTGTGCTGGTGGCCTACCAGGCCTTGAGCTACAATCGGCTCCTTTATGTCAGCTTGAACCCGGTCCTGGCTTCGGTGCACGGAGTTCACCTCGGGCTTTACCAATACGCCTATGCGGCGCTCCTCTCCCTGGTTGTGATCTTCTCCGTATGGGCTGTCGGGGTGCTGCTGGTCACCGCCATGCTGGTGGTGCCAACGGCAGCGGCGCGCAATTTTGCACGATCTGCGGGAGCCATGTTCTGGTGGGCTTTGCTCGTGGCCTGGACTTCCGCCGTGGCGGGGCTCGCCATCTCCGCGCAGCCCTGGGCGCGCACCGCCACGGGAGCCACGGTCATTCTGTGCAGTTTCGCCTGGTTTGTGGGAAGCCAGATCTGGGCTGTTGTCCACAAATCCCCCAGACGGTGAGCAAAATGTATGCTGTATGGGCTGGGAATGACATTCGGCGAGCCAAGCGGTTTTGAGATAATCTCAGAGACCCACCTGCAGACAATCATGTGCTGAATGATATCGTGATGAGGAGTGTTTTCGATGCCTTTCGCTCCCGGGGTGAAGCCTCCCGTTGAACATCAAGGACCCGGCTACTGGTTTGCATTCTCCAGCGAGAGGCTGTTGGTCCGTTTGAGGAACCCGGGGGCCACGGTTCCGCTGCTTGAGCGTGAGCTGGCCGAGCTGGGGATCAGGCCTTTGCGTACGCAGTTTCTTGGATTTCTGGACGGGAAGCCATGCTTTTCGGCCGAGCTGCCGGGAGAGGCCCCGCCACCGGACGGTTGGGTTTTCCAGGGGTTGCGCCGGCTTTTCGGCGTCCTGGAGCAAGACCTGTTTGACGTCGCGGTGCGTGCGAAACAGATCGTTTTCTGGGACCGCACGCACCTGTATTGCGGTCAGTGCGGAGCCCCCACACGGACCATGGAGGAGGAACGCGCCAAGCTTTGCCCCCGGTGCGGCCTCATGAGCTTTCCGAGGCTTGCACCCGCCGTCATCATGGCGGTGACCCGGGGTGACGAGCTTCTCCTGGCCCGGGCTCAGCGTTTTCCCGATGGCTTTTACAGTGTGCTGGCGGGTTATGTGGATCCGGGAGAGACCCTTGAAGAATGCGTGCAGCGGGAGGTTCGCGAAGAGGTGGGGATTGAAGTCAGAAACATCCGCTACTTCGGAAGCCAGTCCTGGCCGTTTCCCCATTCATTGATGGTCGCTTTCACGGCCGAGTACTCCCAGGGCGAGCTCCGCCCTGACCCCGCCGAAATCGCCGATGCCGGCTGGTTTCGCCGGACCAGCCTTCCCTGGATTCCCGAGAAGATCA
>CAZEOY010000520.1:0-3216 GCA_964513835.1 uncultured Syntrophobacteraceae bacterium | reverse complement strand
CGGAAAGATTCGATCCGTGTCAAGTCCAGCTCTGCGGAAACCCATCCTGCCCTTGCGGGCGCCCGTGAAAGGCACCGGCCTGTGGGGTCCATGATGGCAGAGCCACCGCCGTACACGAGATCGCCATCCTGTCCACAACCATTGCATCCCACAACGAAAACTTGATTCTCCAGTGCCCTGGAACGCAACAGCAGATCCCAGTGGTCGATTCTCACCGCTGGCCACAGGGCTGAGACGCACAGCACCTGTGCACCTTCCATGGCGAGACGGCGGCTGAGCTCGGGGAAGCGCAGATCATAGCAGATCACAACACCCACGCGACCCAAGCGAGTATCACAGACCAGCAGGCTCTGGCCCGGCGAAAACCTCAGGTGTTCTCCATTGGGCGAGAACAAGTGGGTTTTACGGTAACGCCCCGCCACAGCTCCATCCGCATCCACAACGAAGCTTGTGTTATAGAGATGCACCCCATCGAGCTCAGGCATGCTCCCTGTCAGGACCATGGTCTTCTGTCGGCACATGTTTTGCCAATGGGCAAGCACTTCCGGAGTACGGAGGGCCAATGAGCGCAACTGAGGAGGTGAGAAGCCACAGAACCACATCTCCGGGAGAACGAGGAGCCGGCATCCTTTCGCGTGCAAATCATTGAGAACTCGATCCAACTGCTCCAAATGCCCTTCAGGGCTGAGCAGGCTCACCTCGAACTGCCAACAGGCCGCCGTGAATCGACTCATGTAACATACCTCGACAAGGAGAATCTCAACAAGGGTTCGCGGGGGTTGATTCCCCATCATTGCGCCTCACTGTGCCCGCCATTCGCTCTCTTAGGCCCCGGGGAGGTCCGAAGCAAATCGCCGAAGGGGTTTCGCTGGGTGGGGGTTCGCTGCCGCAACCCCCACCCAACCTATAATCTTTGAAGAATACCATGTTATCATGGACACCCCAAGGTACTTGATGTAGATTCTTTACCACTCGACAAGCATAGGAACCATGGTTTCAGATTTTCCCGAGGATCCTGCCATGAAATGCATTGAGATGCGTCGCTTGACTTTGAAGCTGGCCTTCTGGGCTCTCATAGCCATGGCCACCTGGAGCTGTGCCACCGGCCAGCCTCCGCTCGACCAGACCGAGGGGACGACGGCTGCAGTGCGGGAGTCAACTGGCAAGTCGCATGCACCAGGCGCTGGGGAAGCATTCTCGAGTCCTTGGCTCATCCCCTACTATCCTCCTCCCTCCGCCATGGACCTTTGCGGCGAGCCGGTACCTCTGCAGAACCGCGAGGTTCTGGAGCGCTTCGACAAGGAATTCACTCTGGTCGTGTATAACCATGCGCAGGTCTATCTGTGGCTCAAGCGCATGGAGAGGTACTTCCCATGGATTGAAGAGCAGCTCAGGGCAAATGGGCTGCCCGAAGATCTGAAGTATGTGGCAGTTGTGGAAAGCGACCTGCTTGCTGACGCCTGCTCCCCCAAAGGAGCTGCAGGGCCATGGCAGTTCATGCCCAGCACCGGCTCCGCCTATGGTCTGCGCCAGGAAGGAAGCTGCGATGAAAGATACGACTTCGAGCGGGCAACAGAGTGCGCCTTTCGGTTTTTGCAGGACCTTTATAAACGTTACAAGAATTGGACCGTGGCCATTGCGACCTACAACTGTGGAGACAAGCGCATTCAGGAGCAAATTCGCGCATTGGGATCAGCGGACTATTATCAGATGAGCCTCCCCACTGAAACCGAGCGCTATATTTTTCGCATTCTTGCAGTGAAGGCAGTCCTGGGCAATCCCGCACACTATGGCTATCTCCTACCCAAAGGACAGGGCTATCCACCCCTGAAAGCTGAGCGGGTGAACGTGCGGCTGTCCTGCCCCCTTCCCATGCAGGCAGTCGCTGAAGCCAGCGGCACCACCGTGCGCGAGATCAAGAGGCTCAATCCAGCCTTCCGCTCCGAAGAAATCCCGGAAGGCTCCCATCAGGTCAAGTTGCCTGTAGGCTCGGCCGATGAATTCGGAAGAAAGATCGACATTACGGCCCGGAGAGCGGCCTCCGAAGTCCCTCCGACACATGATCGGCAAACCAACGAGACCTCAAACGGCCTCAAATCTTCAGGAGCAAAGAGAAACGAACCTCGTGCCACGGCCAGTGGGGAGCGAGGTGCCCGACAAGTGGACTCATCATGGAAAACCGGGATGCCCAGTGTCAAGTCGAAATCCGCGGCCAAGAATGCCGCACACACTGTAAAGAAGGGAGAAACCCTCTCTGACATTGCAGGGCGTTACAGAGTCAGCCCGGATGCCATCAGAAAGGCCAACAAGCTGAAGTCCAACAATGTCTCGGCCGGGCAGAAGCTCGTCATTCCATAGCATTGGTCATGGAAGCTGCATTCGGGCTTCGGCCAGGCCACAATAGGAAGCCACGTGCCTCGAAGCTCACTCTGCATTCCTCCTTTGACGCAGCTCCACTCGCTTTGGTCCCAAACGAGCTCAGCTGCGAGCTCAGCTGCATCCATCAGATTCAAATAGTACGGATGCCGGTTCCTTCCGGCCAGGTCCCTTGAAGCAGAATCCCTGCTTCCCTTCAGCCCGACCCCGGACGATAAGGGGTGTTGGAGCAAAGCATGAATCATTCCGATATAGAAACACGACGATTCGGAAGCACTGAAAGACTGGTCAGTCTCGTGGGGTTGGGCGGTGAAGGCATATTGAGAACCCACGGGCAAGATGAAAGGGCGTCGGCGGTCATCCGCGAGGCCGTCCGCCAAGGCATCAACTATTTCGACTGTGCTCGGGTCTATGCAGGCAGTGAAGGATATTACGGACAGGTGTGGAAAGAGCATCCGAATCTGCGCTCAGAGATTTTTCAGGCCAGCAAATCTGCCGAGAGAACCAGGTCGGGAGCTCTGGCCGACCTGGAGCGCACTCTCAGGACCATGAACACGGATCACCTGGACCTGTGGCAGATCCACGATGTTCGGACCCAAAAGGATCTGGAACAGATCAGCGGTCCCGGGGGGGCCCTCGAAGCATTCGTCCAGGCCAGGCAGTCCGGGAAGACGAAGCTCATTGGTGTGACGGGTCATCATGACCCGGAAATTCTCACCAGAGCGGTGCAGGAATGGCCCGTTGACTCGGTGATGATGCCGGTGAATCCGATCGAGGCGGTTTTGGGGGGATTTCTGGAGTCCGCTTTGCCCGCGGCCCGCGAAAAGGGCCTGGCGATCA
>CAZEOY010000519.1:0-3241 GCA_964513835.1 uncultured Syntrophobacteraceae bacterium | reverse complement strand
GGAGTCCACCGTGTCAGCATTCACCTGGAATGAGAAGTACCGCATCCATGTCAAGGACATGGATGACCAGCACCGCATCCTCATTGGCCTTGTCGGCCAACTGGACGACGCCATGCGGGAGGGAAAAGGAAAACAGGCTCTCGGACTGATTCTGGAACGACTGGTCGATTACACCAAGGTCCATTTTGCAGCCGAAGAGCGGTTGATGAAAGCCAGCGGCTACCCTGAATACCACGAGCATAAGCTCATTCACGAGAAGATGACCATGAAAGTCCTGGACCTTGAACGTCAGTTCAAGGATGGCAGGGCTATGCTCACACTGGAGGTCATGAAGTTTCTGACCGACTGGCTTCAGAAGCACATTCTGGGTACCGACAAGAAGTATTCGCCATTCCTGAGCGCCTCGAACATGAACTGATCAAGGCGGAGACAGGCGCAACCCAACCGGAGCCCAAAGGCCCCTGCCCGTAAAATCTCGGGGTGCGGCCTCGTCCCGGAAGAGTTGCCGGTTCCCGTTGCCCTCGGCCTTCCCGCCATCGAATTGCTGGTCGGGATGCGGCTGAGCCTGAACCGGCGGCGGTCTTACGGGCTTGTTTCAGGGCTCCTGGTCCTGCTCATCACTGTCCCGGGCTTCGGCATGGAACAACCCCGATGCGGACTGCGGATTCTCTTGCCATGGGGAGATGGATGCGAATCCGGGTTGAGATTGCCTGGTGGGTGCTCATCCCGGTCAGTGGGCGGTGGCGTTCAGGAGCCATGACTGACCTGTTTCAATTCCGCAACGAAATACCCTACGGCCACCTTGCTCGTGAGCTTCACCGGCATCCGCCTCTCATCGTCAGTCACCCAGATCCTCACCTTGGCCCCCTTGCTCTTGCGAAAGACCCCGCCGAGGTCCTTCAGATCGGGCTCCAGCACAAAGGTATCGTATTCCTGGCCGTTGACACGGATCCTCTCTCTTCCGACGACGCGAACCTTGCCCGTGACGGCTTTCTTGCCGTCGGATACGGGTATTTCCACAACAGCATGCTCCTTGAGCGGCATGAGACGGTAAGCGTAGAGAACCGACAGAGGATCGAAAGTCCCGTCAACGATGGCAACGGACTTATCTTTCTTGCCGAAATTGGAGTACTCGGCCTTCAAGCGGTCCTTGTCGAAGGAAACCTTGATATCCCGACGATGCTTCCCCTCCTGCTGCTTCTTGCGGTAAAGGAGGGAGCGTTTCATGGGCCTGTCCGTGTAGGACTCGAGCCGATCCCGGACTTTGTAAATGCGATCGATGACCGTGTTGGTCCGGACCGTCAATACGAAGTGATACGCGGATCCCCCCTCATAATCCTCCAAGGCTGCAACCTCCAGCACAGCCGCACCTGCCGGAAGGAATTCCCAGTACAGATCATAAGAGAGCTTCTCGCCAGCTCGAAATGGGGACCCTTCAGCTGAAAACGTGTTTCCGCACAGGTACGCACCCGAGCTCAGCAGAACCAGTACGGTCACCAGGAATGATTTCAATCGACGGAACAAAATCTCGTTCAACATGCCGAAAGCACTCCTCATTTCAAGCAGGATTTCATCAGACTCTACGCCCTGGCCATACTGTATCTGAAGAGAATGTAGCCACAGAGGCACCCTGCTCCTGCCGTGGCGAACACAACGGATAGTCCCGACCACTCGGCAATATAACCCAGAGCTATCGAGCCGGCAAAGAAGCCCGCGTCAATGCTTCCCGTGAAGACCCCTGTGGCCTTACCCCGATTTTCAGGGCTTTCGTTCTTTACGGCGAGTGCATTCAGCGCCGGGTATAGAAAACCATGCCCGAACCCCATCAGAACTCCGGCCAAGGCAAGAATGAAGTGATTGGTGAGGAAGACGATCACCGCCAGGCCGGCAAAAAGCAGCAGAAACGCCCAGGGTATGATCCTGGATTCGCCGACGCGGTCCGCCAACCGCCCCCCAAAAAGACGCGTCAGAACGGCGGTTCCTGAATAGCTGATGTAATAGTAGGAAAGGATGGTCAGGTGTCTTTCGGCAGCGAAGGGCGGAAGGAAATTGCCTGCCGCGGCCAAACCGAATCCGAAAATAAACGCCGTGGCGCAAGTCAGCAGAAGGCGGTTTCCCCGAAGAACGGCCAGAAGCGATACGGCAGGTGAAGACCGATCGCGACGATAGGTCTCGGCGACGGGCAAATGGACCAGCAGTGCCATGAGCCCCAGCATTGACGCTGTTGAAAACAGCGCCCAGAATCCAAAATGCTTGATCATCACCTCCGAGATCACCGGCCCCAGCGCAAGCCCCGTCAAACCGGATATGCCGAACATGCCAATGCCTTCGTTGAAGCGTCCTGAAGGGATGATGTCAGCAGCATAGGTGAAGGCAGCAGTCGCGCAGATGGCAATGCCAACCCCATGCAGAGCTCGGATGACAAGAACGGGGATATAAACGGCTTGAATGGGGCCTTCCAAAAGGAGGTAGAAGAGCGGCAGGAATGTCATGAGGAGCGAACCGACGGTGAAGCTCTTCTTTCGGCCGATGTGGTCGATCATGCCGGCGATCCACGGGCGGCAGATGACGGAGGACAGGGTGAAAGCACCCATCAGGATGCCGACATCGGAAGGGGTGCCACCACGATCCATAATGAAAAGTGGAAAGAGGAAGAAGCAACCGTAACTCGAAATCGCAGCCAGATTACAAAAAGCCATCACGATGAAAGTGGGAGTGTAGAGCATCCAGCCGAATCATTTCCAGTTTGAGGAAGCTTCGGGTATCATCATCGGCACCCATTCATTTTTCACACAATATAGGTCTTTTCATGCGATGGTTTCAATCACGGGATGATTACACAATCATAGCACCGCATTTTGATGCGGTTTTGGGCCCTTTCATGATGCCTATCCGTCGGGAAATCTGTCGATGGATGCATCGGATCGGAGCCCGTGAAGTCCTGGACATCTGCTGTGGAACCGGCCATCAAGACCGACTGCTTGCCGAGGCGGGGATTCGAGTCGTCGGAATCGATCGGTCCCCTTCCATGCTGAGGATCGCGGAAGGAAAATCCAGGAGGCGCATCCCTTTTCTGCTCTCAGACGCACGACTGCTGCCTTTCAAGGACGGCTCCTTCGATGGCGCCCTGATCTCCTTCGCTTTGCACGAGAATGAACCGGATCTCTGGCATCCCATGATCCGCGAAGCCACACGGGTCCTGCGTCCGGAAGGAAAACTGCTGATTGTGGACTACTTCACT
>CAZEOY010000518.1:0-3243 GCA_964513835.1 uncultured Syntrophobacteraceae bacterium | reverse complement strand
TTCTTCGCCGCTGCGGACGAATCCAGGTGCGTGGGCTGCGAGACCTGTGTCGAGCGCTGCCAGATGGAGGCCATAGACATGGTCGACGGTGTGGCCCGGGTGGATCGCGATCGATGTATCGGATGTGGACTCTGCGTTTCCACATGCTCCAGTGAGGCCCTGCAACTGTTTGCCAAGCCAGAGCACGAGCGCTGGATCCCACCGGCCACCATGGCCGAGACCTATGCGCTCATGGCCAGGGAGAGGGGAATCGGTATCCGGTGAGGGGGGAGCGTCCTTCATGGGGAACTATGGATCCAGCGAAAAGGGACCCTGATGCGGGCAGGCCATGAGGACCATCTGACCAAAGTATGAAAAAAAATCTTTCTAAGAGGCTTCTCCTAAGAAGGTTGTAAGGAGAATTCCAGGAAAGGAGTGGATCATGGAAGAATGGAAAAAGACGACCTGCGTACTGTGTGCTGTCTGCTGCGGCCTTGAAGTCAAGGTTGAGAACAACCGGATTGTCAAAGTCCGCCCTGACAAGGACAGTCCTGTCAGCGAAGGATACGTCTGCAGGAAGGGCATGAACATCGCTTATCACCAGCACAATGCGGACCGGTTGCTGTACCCGATGAAGAAAACGGGGGACAAGTTTGAGCGCATAAGCTGGGATCAGGCAATCGGTGAGATCGCAGAGAAACTCAAGAAGGTACTCCAAGAGCATGGGCCGCGGTCCCTGGCCTCGGTAGCCGGCGGGGGCGAATTCAACTTCTACCCCCTTCGGTTCCTGACCCTCTTCGTTGACGCCCTTGGGTCGCGATACCATTACTCATCAGCCAACCAGGAGTTTGCCGGCCGGTATTGGGCGCACGGGCTAACATTCGGAAGCCAGTTGCTCGAGCTAGTACCTGATTATGAGAATACCGAGATGCTGATGGCCGTCGGTTGGAATGGGATGATGAGCCACCATATACCCCAGGCCAGGAAAGTATTGACAAGAATCTCGAAAGACCCCGATAAGCTGCTTGTGGTGATCGATCCACGGCGTTCCGAAACTGCGAAAATAGCGAATATTCACCTACCTCTTCGGCCGGGTACGGATGCCTTGCTGTTAAAATCGATGATTGCCATCATCCTCGGAGAGGGTATGCATAACCAGGAATACATCGACAAGCACATTAACGGGTTCATGGAGATACTGCCCTGGTTCGCCGGATTTGACGTGAACGCGGCACTGAAGGTCTGCGAACTGTCGTACGACCAGGTGTTCCATGTCTGCCAGGAATTCGCCAAACGCCAGTCCTGTCTGCGTGACGATCTTGGCATCCTGATGAACCGGCACAGCGCCCTTGTATCATATCTGCTCGTTGTGCTGCTGGCGATCTGCGGACGCATCGGTGTGCCGGGGGGAGACTACCTTGCGGGCGGAAAGATGTACTCAGATCCGAATGACCCCAAGACGTGGAGGACAGCGGTGACCAACATCCCGGCGATAGCCGGGATGTTCCCTCCCAATGTCCTGCCGGAAGAGATCGCCAACGACCGTCCCGACCGGCTCAGAGCCGCCTTCGTCATGGGAGCCAATCCATTGCGGTCTTATGCCGATACGACCGCGTATGAAGAGGCATTCGGGCAGTTCGATCTGCTGGTGGTAACCGAGATTGCAGTGAGTGAGACCGCCGCACTTGCACACTACGTCCTGCCCTGCAGGTCGACCTACGAATCATGGAGCCCGGCGGACGCTATTATCCCCTCCAAAACCAACGAAGGTTTCCTGGACGTAGTCAGCCGGATGCGCCGGCCTGTTGTTGAGGTAGAAGGAGAGCAGAAAGAAACTGGTGAGATATTCACTCTCCTGGCCGACGCCATGGGGCTGATTCCCGCACTACCCGACTCGCTTTACCAGGCTGCCGGAAGCGGCAGCCTGAGGACATACCGTGATGCGCTGATAGGTTATGTAATGGAGCATCCTGAGAACATGATGAGGGTACCCTTCATAGCAGCTGAGACGCTGGGTAATGCCATCGGTTCCGCCCACTTGGCCAGCTATTTCACCGGGTTATTACAGAGGTCCCCGGCAAAGCAGGAAGAGGCGGCAAGGGTGGGATTCGACGCTGGACCGGACCAGGGGCTGGCCCTCTACCAGACAATCATCGACCATCCGGAAGGCGTGCTGGTTGGATTGCAGGATATAGGGAAAAACCTTGGTAGATTGGCCACGAAGGACGGCAGGATACGGCTTCATACAGCAGAGGTGGAAGAGTGGATAAAGGAAATCAGCCCCGGTGAGGAAGAGAAACGGCTGAAAACTGATGCTGAATTTCCATTGATCCTGATGGCAGGACGCCATATGGACATGAATTCCAATACAGCTATGAGGGACCCTGCGTGGAACAAAGGCAGACGGCCCTGCACCCTGGCAATGAATCCAGCGGACTCGGAGCAATTTGGGTTCTCCGACGGACAAATGGTGAAGGTTATCACCGAGGCGGGCGAAGAATCCATCGAGGTAGAGGTGACCGAGGACACCAGAAGAGGGCAGGTCATCATTCCGCAGGGGTTTGGACTGGTCTACGATGGCGTCAAATACGGCGCTAACGTCAACCGATTAACAAAAAACACAAACCGAGACTTTGTCGGAACTCCCATGCACCGCTATGTTCCCTGCCGGGTGGAGGCTTTATGAAAAGAGGGAAAGATCTTGTCCTCCCAGGTAGTTTTGAAGACTTCGTCAAGGAAGCGGAGTGGTTTCACGGTTTTCCCGCACCGGGAGTCCTGCTAGGAGGATTCATGGTCCATAAGGCCAGAAAGCAAATCCCGTCAGGGGCCTTATATGAAGCCATTTGTGAGACCTCCAAGTGTCTTCCGGACGCCGTTCAATTGCTGACCCCATGTACCACAGGCAATGGCCGGCTCAGGATTGTTCCTTTAGGACGTTTTGCTCTGAGTCTATTCGATAGGGACACCGGGGCCGGAGTGCGGGTTCTCCCGGATCCGGTCAAGCTCGATTCGTGGCCGGAACTGAGGGCCTGGTATATGAAGCTTAAATCCAAGAAAGAGCAGGACATGGACTTACTCATTTCTCAGATCAAACAGGCGGGAGAAGAAATCCTCAAGCAACAGGCAATTCGGATAAAGCCCGGGTTTAGGAGCAAGATCAAGCTGGGACCAGTGACCGTTTGTCCCGATTGTGGGGAGACTTACCCTACATACCGTGTACCCCTTGAAAGGGTTGACACTTTCGTGATAGGAAAATCCCCTCTG
>CAZEOY010000517.1:0-3247 GCA_964513835.1 uncultured Syntrophobacteraceae bacterium | reverse complement strand
ACCACTCCTGAATCTGACGATTGAGATCTTCAAGGTCTTCTGCCACTGGAACCGGGGCACCAGATGGTTGCGGCGAAAATACCCCCCTTCTCCTTCAACACCACCTTTCTCGTGTCCCTTTCCCGGTGTGCAGAACTCAGACTCGAACCCCCAGTGGGACCGGAACGCGATGAATCGCTCTGTTTCCTCACGCTCACGTCCGCGCAGGATCTTCTTCACCGCCGACGCCAAGTTATCGTAGCGCAACACCCTGAACACTCCCCCAAAGTGCGCGAATGCACTGGTCGTGAGGAGATGCGTGTGTCGAGCACAGGAATGCGTTATTTGACCACCGGCTTTGGCGAGCCGGACAGCGTTTTCCCCACGCTCTATGCCCTTTATTCTTTTTTGCCAGCTCAGGTTCATATCGTCAATTCTTGGCCAATCCTGAGTGCATCGGCGACATCTCAGATCGGCCGCCCGGGGCGGCGTATTGGATTTCTCATGTCTCCCCGAAAAAATGCTTCCGAAAGATGTCCTCAACGGTTGCCCTCTTGCCGGTTCCCAGGCTGCAGTTTGGGAACCGGCAAGCTCGGGAGCCAGCTGATCAGGGCAGTCATGCGGGCCCGGAGGGGTACGAGTTGTGGGATGCTTTGCGATGATGAGGCGATGTGACGCTGCTGTAGACACTGTTGGGCGGAGTCGACGACTCCGCCCAACAGCTTTGGAAACCCGCAAGCTCCAGGGTGCGGATCAAGACTCCTGATTTGCCTGATATGCCTTGTCTGACGTACATCAATCCACCGCCTTGGCGAGGGCCGCCGAAGTGAAGGCCGCGGCCCCCGCCAGGATGTTTTGGTCCCTTATCAGGCAGAAGCGCTCGTGGAAATCGAGCCGGTTCCCGAAACCGGGAATGATCTTGTGCGGAGCAAACCTGCTGGCGCTCGGTGGGGTTTTTTTGCAGACAGCGCCAGGCTTGCTCTGGCGGCGGCATCCATGCATTTGGGTCTTGCAATCTTGAGATCGGCGTGCTAAGCAGTAGCCGTTTTTTCCTGTAATTTGAGGGTGGTCGGTCGTTGTCACACAGCGGTCAAAGTGGTTCTCTACGATGTTGTTGATTCCAAACGAGTTGTGAAAACGTTAAAGGAGGAAGGATCATGAAGGTTTTCTTGGGAGGTATTGCGGCAGCTTTCTTGGGGCTCATAGGGATTTTCGCCTTCTTTGGGCCGTTTCTGCACCTTCTGGCGGGTGCGGTTCCCTTGATGCTCCTGCTCGGTGGCGCCATGGCCGCCTATCTTGGATATGACGAGGTCAAAGACAAACTCCCATTCCCCAAGAAACAGGAAGAAGCTGCGGCCGCTCCCGGCGCCGATTACAAGGAAGAGGCCGAGAAGTACAAACAGGAAGCAGAGCGCCTTCGTTCCGAACTGGAAAAGGCCAAGGCGTCCGAATAAGCCATACCGACACCCGGTTGCATATGTGTGAAGAGCCGCCCCACAAGGGCGGCTCTTCTGCATTCGAGACCTCTCGATGTCCCCACCCTTTTTCCTACGGGTGGGCTCCCGCCCAGTCCGCCGCCCATCCCATTTCCACCTTGAGGGGCACCGACAGGGGCCAGACGCTCTCCATTTTCTCCCGAATCAGTTGCCTGGCGGCTTCCAGCTCGTCTTCGGGCACTTCGAAAACGAGCTCATCGTGCACCTGAAGGATCATGGCCGTCCGGAGCTGCTCCTGCTTCAAGGCGCGGTGGATGTCGATCATGGCCTTCTTGATCAGGTCGGCGGCCGTACCCTGGATGGGCGTGTTGACGGCCAACCGTTCTCCCTGTTGTTGGATGTTGCGATTTCGGCTCTGCAGCTCGGGAATGAACCTGCGCCGACCCAGGAGCGTTTCACAGAATCCGAGAGACCGGGCTTTTTGAACCGTTTCGTCGATGTAAGCCCGCACACCCTGGTAACGCTCGAAGTACCGGTCGATGGCTGTCTTGGCCATCCTGGGGGTGATGCGCAACCGCTGGGCCAGGCCGAAGGCGCTCATGCCGTAGATGATCCCGAAGTTGATCATCTTGGCCTGGCGACGCATCTCCGGGGTCACTCCCATCGGAGGGATGTTGAGCATTTCGGCGGCGGTGTGGCGGTGAACATCCGTATCGGTTTCGAAGGCCTCCATGAGGTGTCGGTCCTTGCTGCAGTGGGCCAGGATTCTGAGCTCGATCTGGGAATAATCGGCCGAAAGCAGCAGACACCCGGGTGGGGCAACGAATGCGGCCCGGATCTTGACGCCCTCCTCGGACCGGACGGGGATGTTCTGGAGGTTGGGGTCGGAGCTGCTCAAACGGCCGGTGGCCGCGACCGTCTGGTTGAAGGAAGTGTGGATTCTGCCGGTTTCGGGGTTGATCAACCCGGGGAGAGTATCTGCATAGGTTCCTTTGAGCTTGGCAAGGGTGCGGTAGGCAAGGATCTGTCCGGGCAGGGGATGCTCCAGGGCAAGCTCCTCGAGGACGCTCATGTCCGTGGACGGGCCGGTCTTGGTCTTTTTGACTACCCGAAGCCCCAGCTTGTCGAAGAGGATGGACGCCAGCTGCTTTGGCGACTGGATGTTGAATTCCTCCTTGGCCAGGTCATAGATGCGGGCGGTCTTGCGATCCATCTCCTGCTGAAAGTGCTGAGCGAGGGCTTCGATCTTTTCGGCATCGAGCAGGATCCCGCGATATTCCATTTCGGCAAGGACGGGGACCAGCGGCATTTCAATACTCTCGAAAAGCTGCTGAAGACCGGCGTTCTCGAGGCTCTTGCTCAGGCAGGGGATCAGCCGTCTCATGAGGTTCACAAGGCGGCAGGATTCCTCCTGGCAGCCTCTTGTGTCGGTCTCAGCCACTCCTTTATGCATCGCGGCGCCCACATCCATTTTGAGATGCTCAGCCGCCAGTCGTTCGACTCCATAGGACTGGGCACCGGGATCGAGCAAATAACCGGCAATGGCCGTATCGAAAGCGATGCCCTCAAGGGAGCAGCCGCAGCGCTGGATATGGACCCACGCAGCCTTGAGGTCCTCACCGGCTTTGGGGATTTCGGGGTTTGCAAGGAAATGGCAGAGGGCGTCATCCAGCCGCGCATCACCCTTGCCCGAGGCTTCGCGATCCTCACCGCCAAGAGTCCAGTAAGCGGCTTCGCCTGGGCGGGGAGAAACCGCAATCCCCCGGAGGACGGCTCGCATAGGCTGTCCGTTCATGACCTGCATCCTGATCGGATAGGGCTCACGGCCTGAC
>CAZEOY010000516.1:0-3254 GCA_964513835.1 uncultured Syntrophobacteraceae bacterium | reverse complement strand
AATCCGCCACTGCCGTGAATTGGCAGGTTGCACCTCCGGTCAGAGATACCCTGCTTGCATTGATCTTCAGCGTGACGATTTGCCCTGCCTTCATCTTCCTGATCTTGATGGGTCTTTTGAGAATCGACTGCACACCGTCGGGATGGACAATGTTCATGGCACAAGCGGGGGAAGATTGGTTGCCCGCGTTGGTCACCACGACGGTGCCGCGCACCTTGTAGAGGCCCTTCCGGTCAGGACCGGTGACGGTGAGCTGCTGCCAGGCTGGGCTCAGGTCGGGCCCCAGGACCACGGGGGGGAGCTCGCCGCTGCTGCGGCCGTCGCGATGGTAGGAACCCCGTCCAGTGCCCCAAAGCACGCGGGCATTGGATGTACCTGGCAGGTCGTAGGCCACGAAGCCCGAATGGGCCGTGTTCAGCACGACCTCAAGCTCCCCGTCGCCGTCGATATCGGCCAGAGTGGGAGCCGCCAGGCCCCCGTTCCAGTCGGAGCTTCCGTACGCCGCGGGCAGGGAGACCTCATGCAGCACATTGCCCAGGTGATCGAGAATATGGAGCTTGCCCGTGGCATTGCTGCCCTTCTGGGTCCAGGATGCGAAAAGGACTTCGGCACGCCCGTTGTTGTCAAGGTCCGCCACCACCGGCTCTGAGGCGAATCGGAGAAACCCTTCCGCCACTTTGTAGACGGAACAGGGCCAGTGGCCCTTTTCGGTTTTATCCAGCCCAATGCAGTGGACCTTGCCGTCAGACGAGGAGAAGAGAATCTCGGCATAGCCGTCCCCGTCCAGGTCCACCGTGACCGGGTTGGTCTGAGCGCTCTCTATGACGCCATAATCCTCGCTCAGAGGGGTTCCCGTGTCAGTGGGAACGCTGCTCCAGTCGAAGCCCGACGCCTGGAACCGGCTGCGGTCCGCGTTGAAAATGTAGGGCGTGTTATAAAGGTTAGTGTAAGGGTCCGTGTTGCAGTCATGCACATTGCCGACCGCCACGACCTCATTGATGCCGTCACCGTTCACATCCACGACGTTGGAGGGTCCGTGGGCAAAGTTGGCCCTCGGGGTGGGCTCCTCGTAGCAGGGGCCCCATCCCCGCATCTCGAATTCGAGATCTACATAAGCAGGCACCTCCGCCCAGAAGTTCATGTCGTGCCCCGAATGGCCGTGATACATCGTGTTCGTGGAAAGCTGGGAACCGTCGGGTTGGTAGGCGGCGATGGTGATGGTGTCCGAAGGGACGATGATCTCGGGAAGCCCGTCTCCGTCCAGGTCGCCCAGGCTGATGTTGGCGTTGTATACTCCCCAGGCCGAACCTTCGTCGCCGCTCCCGAGCCTTGGCCAGGCTGACCGCACGACCCCCGTATGCTCCAGGACCCAGGTGTTCGTCTTGCTCCCCGCGGCACGACCCACAACGATCTCCAGGTCTCCATTTCCGTCGAGATCGCCCACCGAAAGGCTCCGGAGCTCGCTGCCTCCCGGGACCTGCCAGGGCCACTTGGCTGAATCGAAGTATCCGTCCTTATTCAGGACCGAAACCCAGCCGCCTCCATGGGCCGTCACAATCTCCAGTTCTCCGTCCTGGTCCACGTCGGCGACGACAATGCCCGGCCACGTGCGGCCGACATTGCTTGCGTCAGGCTGGCTCCGGTCGTGCCCCGACTTCGCCCGCCATTTGAGCGCCCCCGTTGCACCGTCCAAAACCACGATGGAGTAGGCCGACCCGATGACCTCCTGCGCTCCATCCCCGTCGAGGTCGGCCACCGCGGGTGACGAGTACCATCCCGTCTCGCACCATGAAGAAAAGCATCCCCCGTTCTGCCACTTGAGCACCGGTGCGCTGACCGCCGCTGTTGCACCAGCCGCTCCCCCGGTTCCCATCCAGCCCAAAAAGCCCGCCAGAAGCCATGCAGCCGTCATTGAGACCGATCGTAGTCCTTTGATCATCTTACCCCCTTCATCGGATAGGAACCTGGAACGGACCGGGATGACAAATCAGGGCACCACGGCGAGCGAATCTCGCCAATCGGATGTCCCCGTATCCCGGATATGCCCGAGAACCTGCCGTTCTCACGGCGCTGTTTTTGAAACGCTGGATCTAGCGGCAAGTCTCATGCCATTCTGGGGGATCGGAGCCGGTCAGGGTTCACGTTGTTCCGGGCTGGGGGAAGATCTGAAAAGAGGAAGGTCATTCTGAAGAAAGAAGGCGGGAGGACCCGTGTTAGAGTATTTTGAGATCAGAAGAGCGTTCTTAACCTCAAGGGTGGCGGGGGCTGAGCGATGCTTGCCCGTGGGTGGGTGGCTTTGCATGGGCAATCTTTGGTGGGCTCACACCGTCCACCTGAATAGAATTTAGGGAGGACTATTACGAAGAATCACTTTCGTTTCTTCTTCTTCTCCCCGGGCTTCCTCGAAGAGGCCTTGCCCTTCGGGGCAGGTTCGCCTCCCTCTTTCTTATCGTCGATGAACTTCACCAACGGCATTGGGCTTCCGTCTTTGCCAAGAGGCTGATTGCGCTTTTCGGGCGGAATGGCAGTCAGGTCGAGCAGGCCGAGAATCGTGAACTTCCCCTGCCTGCTGTTCTTCATGCCGGCGCGTGCAAATTCTTCAAAAGTGTCGCGGTCCAGGACCACGGTAGGGCATTGCGGGCAGAAGAAGCCGGCCTTGCCTCCGACCACGAACGGTTCGATCCGGGTGCCCTGGCGCACGACCATCACATAAGTTTGCTGTTCATTGACCAGTTCATGGCCGCACCTGGGGCATGCCTCCCTGCCCCCCACATCATCCGACCAGAACCGATATCTTGGAATACTGGGATCGATCACTCGCTTTTATGGCCTCGCAGTATCAGCAGTGCTCAATGCACCGGTTCCGCGCTGTCCGGCTTCTGCTTCTCACTCAGGATGCGAATGGTTTCAGCGATCTCCTCCACTGTGACGCTCTTCCTGAGCTGTTCCATCCGGTGCATGACGCCGGCGAATCGGACGCCCTCTGCGGCGCTGATCCATTCGAGCTGCAGCCGTTCGGGGCGGATGCCGAGCTTTTCCATCCTTTTCCGGACTCTCTCCACCCGTTTCACCGTCCACTTGTTGGCGTCGATGTAATGGCAGTCGCCGATGTGACAGCCGCTCACCAGGACCACCGGGGCCCCCTGGGCGAATCCGCGCCAGATGAAGTCTTCGTCCACACGGCCTGAGCACATGGTGCGGATCAGCCGGACGTTGGGCGGATACTGGAGCCTCGAGACCCCGGCATAATCGGC